>JAEMRL010000339.1 GCA_016463385.1 Thermoleophilia bacterium | reverse complement strand
GGGCCCGGCACCGGGGTGACATCCAGGCTTGCACTGCCGGTCGAGGACTGGAACGCGCAGATCTCGCTTCTCACCGGCATCTGCGCGGCCGGCATCATGGCCCGCGGGGGAGTCGGGATCTTCCGCACCCTCGAGCCCGCCGAGCCGGAGGACCTGGCCTCGCTGCGGCGGAGCGCGGCGGGACTCGGGGTCGACTGGCCCGACGGGGCGACCTACCCCGAGGTCGTGCGCGGCCTCGACCCGGCGCGGCCGGGCGACGCCGCCTTCGCGGTGCGGGCCACCCGCCTGTTCCACGGCGCGGGATACGCGGTATGGCGATCGGCCGACGGCGGGGAGCCGCCGGTGCACGCGGCCATCGCCTCCGGCTACGCCCACGTCACCGCGCCGCTGCGCCGCCTGGCCGACCGGTTCGCCAACGAGATCGTCCTCGCCCTCTGCGCGGGCACCACGCCGCCGGCATGGGTGCTCGAGGCCCTCCCCGGCATCCCCGGCGCCATGGCCTCCGCCGGAGGCCGCGAGCGGCAGGCCGAGCGGGCGGCCGTCGACTACGTGGAGAGCGCGGTGCTCGCGGACAGGGTGGGCGAGGTCTTCACCGGCACCGTGGTCGATGTCCGCGAGGGCCGTGCCACGGTGCAGCTCGCCGACCCGGCCGTGGTCGCCCCCCTCGACGCCGACGGCGCGGTGGCGGGCGAGCGCATCGCCGTCCGCCTCTCCGAATCCGACCCGGCGGAGCGCCGGGTGCGGTTCACCCGGGCCGGGAGTCCCCCGGGACCCACAGCACGTCGCCCCCCGCCTCCCGGTTCGCCGCGCGCGCGAGGATGAAGAGCAGGTCGGAGAGGCGGTTGAGGTAGGCGAGCGCCTCCGGCGTCACCGCCTCGGCGTCGGCGAGGGCCACGGTCGCACGCTCCGCGCGCCGGCAGACGGTGCGCGCGTGGTGGAGCGCCGCGGCGCCCGGGCTCCCCGCCGGGAGGATGAAGCTGGTGAGGTCGGGCAGCTGGTCGTTGACCTCGTCGCACCAGCGCTCGAGCCGCTCGACCTGCGCCGGGTGCACCCGGAGGCGTTCGCGATCGTGGCCCCCCGGCGGCACGCAGAGATCGGCGCCGAGATCGAACAGGTCGTTCTGGATCAGCGCCAGCCAGCCATCGGTGGCCGGGGCGAGGCCCTGCGCGCGGGCCACGCCGATCACGGCGTTCAGCTCGTCTACGTCGCCGTAGGCCACGACGCGGGCGCTGGTCTTGCGCGCGCGGCTCATGTCGCCGAGGTGGGTGTCACCCTCGTCGCCGAGCCGGGTGTAGATGCGGGTGAGGCGGACCACCCCGCCGACTATAGGGACAGCGCCGGAGGCGGGGTCCTCAGCCGGCGGACATCAGGTTGACCGTGAAGTAGATGAGGCCGGTGCAGTCGCGCGCCGCCCCCACTCCGGTCAGCCGGTACTCCCGGGCCATCATGTTCGCCCGGTGGGCCGGGCTGTTCAGCATCGCCTGGAAGGCTTCGCCGACGGTCGGGGCCATGGCGATGTTCTGGGCGCCGGCGCGGCCGTGGGCCCAGGCCATCCCGCCGCCCGCGTGCGCGAAGCGCGCGCCGCGCGCCATGGCGAGGCTCTTCTTGCGCCCCTGCTTCAGGAGCTCGGCCTGCTTGACGACCTTCGGGACCTTCTCCGCACGGCGCTGGGCGTTGATCAGGCCGGTCATCGCGGCCTCGTCGGCCGGCGACAGGGACGGCTTGCAGGCCGGCGCTGCGCCCGCTGCAGCGGGGAGGAGCCCGGCGCACAGGCCGGTCGTCATCAGGGCAAGTCCAGCACGCAGGGTTACGCGCATCCATCGTCCTCCCGGGTCGGGGGCACTTTCCGGGCGCCTCAGGGCACTCGGCGACACTACGGAAGGGCGTAAGTGCTCTCAAGGAGGGTTGCGTTTTCCTCACAACTAGCCTGCAAATAGCGGTTATTCGCTGTGAACACGAACTTGTCAGAAGCTCAGGCCAATCCTCTGCAAATCCTCATCCGGACCAGTTCCTGACGAAACGCAGAGCCTGTTCGCGGGTGCGCAGGACCCCCACCGTCTGCCCCTCGCGGAGCGCGTCGAGCAACGGCACGAGCCACGGCCCGGGCTCGCGGCCGAGGACTCGCGCGACCTCGTCGCCGGGCATCAGGGGCCTCTCGGCGGGCCGGTCGGCGAGCGTGAAATGCGCGTCCATCACCTCACGGGCGAGCACGAGGTGCCGGGAGATCGCCGACTCGGATGTGCGCGGGCCACGGGTTGCCAGCCGGTCGGCCACCGAGAGCACGATGATCTCCACCTCGGAGGGCGCCGTGAGACGCAGGTAGCGGTCGATCTGGCGCAGCGACAGCGGCGTGCGGTGGACCAGGAAGCCGAGCGGCAGGTGCCAGCGCACGCCGCGCACGACGAAGTCGCGCAACCGGGCCGAGGTGCGCAGGCGGCGCATGAGGGCCTCCGCCATCTCGGCCCCGACGCGGTCGTGCCCCATGAAGGTGACGCGGCCCTCGGGCGTCACCGCGCGCGTCGCCGGCTTGGCCATGTCGTGCAGCAGGGCCGCCAGCATCAGGCCGCCCCGCGCGCTGAGCTCGTCGGCGAGCGGCGCGGCCAGCGCCGCCCGCACACGGTCGGCCCGGCCCCGGAAGACCGGCTCGGGGTCGTCGGCGGTCTCGCGGGCGCGCCGGACCACCTCGAGCACGTGCCCGAGGACGTCGGCGTGGTGGTAGGCGCTCTGGTCCATGCCGCGGCTGGCCTCGAGCTCGGGCACCATGGCGCCGAGCACGCCCAGGTCGTCGAGCAGGCGGAAGGCGCGGTCGGGACACGGCAGGGAGGCGATCCGGCCGAGCTCGTCGGCGAGGCGCTCCCCCGGTCCGCTCCAGATCAGCCCGGCGTCGCGACGCGCGACGGCGGCGGTCGCCGCATCGATCGCGAAGCCCGTCTGCTCCGCGATCCGGGCGAGGCGCAGCAGGCGGACCGGATCGTCGGAGAGCGCGGTGTCGGCCACCACGCGCAGGCGGCGAGCCGCGAGATCGCCGAGGCCGCCGTGGCGGTCGACCACCGGCGATCCCTGCGCGACGGGCAGCGCGAGCGCGTTGACGGTCAGGTCGCGCCGGCCGAGGTCCTCCTCGAGCGTCGCGCCCTGGAGCGGGGTGATGTCGATCTGGAAGGGCAGCGCGCCGCCCTGCACCCTCCACGCGCCGAACGCGCGCGACAGGCGGAAGCGCGTGGCGCCGTGCGCCCGGGCCAGCGT
>JAEMRL010000338.1 GCA_016463385.1 Thermoleophilia bacterium | reverse complement strand
CTCATCACCGGCGTGGTCGCCGGCGGCCCGGCGGCCGGTGCCGGCATCGGGGGCGGCACGCGCGTCGCCACGGCCGACGGGCAGCCCATCTGCGTCGGCGGCCCGGTGGTGACCGCGGTCGATGGCGCCACGGTGAACGACGCCTCCGATCTCCAGGAGGCGATCGACGCCGCCGCGCCGGGCGCCACCGTCACGCTTCGTCTGGTCGCGCCCGACGGCGCGGAATCGACCGTGCGGGTGCCCCTCGGCACCCGCCCCTCCACCAGCGGCGCGGGCGCCGCGACCTGCGGCTGACGGGGCCCGGGCGCCGCGGCGCCCGGGCTCATCGCACGAGGAGGTCCGGGGCGTCGCTGATCATCCCGGTGACGCCCCAGGCGGCGAGGACGGACGCGGTCACCGGGTCGTCGACCGGCCATGTCCAGACCCACTCGGCGCGCTCGCGCAGCGCGGCGACCACACCGGGGCTGAGCAGCCGCTGGTGGATCGAGACGCCCTCCGGCGCCGCGGAGCCGCGCCGGCGCAGCAGGGCGCGCAGTTCGCGGGGGCTGCCCACCGAGTGCAGGGTGCGGACGTCCGCGACCGAGCGCATGTGGTCGATGGACCGCCAGACGCGACCCGAGACGATCAGCCCGCGCTCGGCCGCGAAGCCGGCCGTGGCCGCGGCGACGGCGGCCGGCAGCCGCGGGTCGGGGCCCTTCAGGTCGAGCATCAGGCGGACCCCCGGTGGGATCAGCGGGAGCAGTTCCGGCAACAGCGGCCGCGGGGCGCCGCGCTCCAGCAGGTACCACCGCTCCCAGAACACGGGCAGCGGCCACAGCGACTTGGCGTGCCGCACCTCGAGCCGGCCGTGGAAGAGGTGGACGTCGGCCTCCACCACGTCCACGCCGGGGCCGACCGCCGCCAGCGCCGCGGCCGAGTTGGCGGCCCGGTGGGCGATCACCAGGGGCGCGGGGGCGCTCAGGTGCCGACCCGGTCCGAGGGCGCCGTCGCCGGCGCCGAGGCGATGACCATGGCGCAGGCCAGACCCACCAGGGCGACGGCGCCGCCGGCCACGACGTCGGCGACGTAGTGGTTGCCGGTGACCACGACGGCGAAGGCCATCGCGACCGGGATGACCACCGCGAACGCCTTCAGGAGGCGGCTCGACGCCACCCGCCAGATGACGATCCCCACCAGCAGGTTCCAGCCGAAGTGCAGGCTCGGCATCGCGGCGTACCTGTTGATGAGCCCCGGCGGCTGCAGCGTCCGGTACGAGTCGGAGCGGTTGGTCACGGTGTCGAAGACGTCGAGCGCGCCGAACCGCGGCGGCGCGACCGGGTACATGGCGAAGATCACCAGGCCGATCCCGCCCGAGATGAACATCGCGTTCCTCAAGATCCGGTACTCGGCGGGGGCGCGGAGGAACAGCCCGACCAGGGTGATGCCGATAAGGGGCCAATGGCCGTAGATGTAGATCCAGTTGGCGAGGTCCACCAGCAGGTCGTGGTCGACGATCAGCCCCTGCAGGGCGGTCTCCCACTCGACGCCGAGCCAGCGCTCGAAGGACACGATGTGCCCGGCGTTGGCGTCGGCGGTCGCCTCGGAGCCCTCGGTGAGGTTGCGCACCGCGAAGTACGAGACGGCGGCGCCGACGAACAGCAGCACCTGGACGATGAGCGGACGCCAGCCCACCAGGGGGGCGTCCGGCGGGGGCACGTGGACCCGCTCGAGGTGTGCGATCCGTCGGGGGTCGAGGTCCTTCATCCTTCGATCGTCGACCCATGTGCCGCCGACCGCAACTCCCGGAGCCCAATCGACCCCGTCTTGAGGCCACCCGGAGGATCGACTGGTAGCGTCGGAGACGGGCAGACGCCCGTATCGCTCCTGACCGCTCCCATCCCCCTCAGCGCCGTCGCCGCCCGACGACGCCGCGGCCCACGCTCCGTCGTGGCCGCGCTCCTGGGCCTGATCCTTGCCGCCGTGGCCCTGATGGGCCTGACGCAGGTCGATACCGGCTCGGCGATCTCGGCCCTCTCGGGCGCCGATCCGCAGATGCTCCTGATCGGCATCGTGCTCTACGCCCTCGCCCAGACGATCTCGGGCGTCATGTGGGCGGTCTGCCACGAGGCCGGCGGCGTGCGGGGCATCCCGCTGCCGACGACCCTCGGGCTGCACTGGATCGCGCGCGCCTCCTGCGAGCTGCTTCCCGCCAACCTCGGCGAGGCCGTCCGGGTGGGGCTCGTCCGCCGGCACCCCGTCGGAGCCGAGGCGGGCGGCTGGCGGATCACCGGCAGCATCGCCGGCTACAAGGCGATCGACGCCGTGCTCGCCAGCGCCGCCGTGCTGACGATCGCCGTCGCCTCCCCCCTCCCCGGACCCGCCGCCAGCCTGCGCTGGACGGCCGTGGGCGCGATGGTCGCCATCGTCGGGCTCGCCCTCGCATGGCGCCTCGGCGCCGCAGCCCGGATCGTGCGCATGATGCCCGGCCGCGTCCGCGGCGCCGCCGCGCGCATGAGCGAGGGCGCCGGCGTGCTGCGCGACACCGGCGCGGCCCGCTCGGCCGCGATCCTCGGCGCGATCGCCCTCATCCTCCGCATCCTCAGCCTCGGCGCCCTGCTGGCCGCCGTCGGCGCGCCGCCCCAGGCGGCCGCGCTCGCCTTCGCCGTCACGGTCCTGGCCGGCATCGTCCCGGCCGCGCCGGGAGGGGCCGGAACCCGGGAGCTGCTGCTCATCCCCGCGCTGGTGCTCGCCTTCGGCGTCCCCACCGGGACCGCGCTCGCCTTCAGCGTGGCCATCCAGGCCACCGCCCTCGTCTGCTCGCTCGCGGTCGGCGCCCTCGCGCTCGCCTGGCTGGGCCCGCGCCTGGTCTTCCGCCGGGGCACCGTGGTCACCGAGCCGCTCCTGGCGCCCGAGCTCCCGCTCGCGGTCGCCGGCGCCGGCTCACCCACCGCCCCGTAGCGGCGCCCTCCCCGGAGGGTCAGGGCAGCACCACCGCCGCGCCGGTGAAGCGCCCCGCGCGCAGGTCGTCGAGCGCCCGCCCGGCCTCGGCGAGCGGGTACGCATGGGTCTCGGTGCGCACCGGCACGCGCGGCGCCAGCGCCAGGAACTCGCGCGCGTCGGCGCGGGTGAGGTTCGCCACCGAGCGGATCGCGCGCTCGCCCCAGAGGTCCGCGTAGGGGAAGCCCGGGATGTCGGACATGTGGATGCCGGCGCAGACGACGGCGCCGCCCGGGCCGACCGCGCGCAGCGCCAGGGGGACCAGCTCGCCGGCCGGGGCGAAGAT
>JAEMRL010000025.1 GCA_016463385.1 Thermoleophilia bacterium | reverse complement strand
CGGCGGCGGTCGTCCTCGACGAACGGCGGGTCATCTCGCTCCAGCGCCGCCACGGCGATGCGCTCGCATGGGTGGTGGTGGGCGCGGCGACCATCGCCCTGGTCGCCGTCGGCTACCGGCTGCTGGTGATGCCCGAGCCGGCCGAGTTCCTGTCGCGCCAGTTCGGCCTCTACCTGGCCGCCGCGGCGTGCGTGGCGGGCATCCTGAGCGGCCTCGGCCAGGTCGCCATCCGCGACTGACTCGCGCGGAGGGCCGCGGAGGCCGATAGTGAGGGCATGCGGTACCACCTGCCGCCCCGAGAGGACCCCGTCCCGCGCACCATCGGCGGTGTGGCGAGGATCGGCGCCAGCCCCCGCCTGGACGCCCACCCCGAGCAGGATCCCGGGAGCTCCGCCGAGGGGCGCCTGATCCGCACCGTCGAGCTGGGCGCCGCTGCTGCGCACGAGCACCTGCGGGCCTGGGAGGCCGAGGCGGCCGCGCACGACATCCCGGCGCCCCCGGGCGTCGTCGCCCGCGAGCGCTCGCGCCCCGACCGCGTCCACGCGGGCGCCCTGCGCCGCCAGCGCCTGGCCGTCGCATGGCACGGAGAGGAGGCGACGGCCGCCCACTGGTCGGTGCCCGAGCCGCCCACGCCGGCCGACCAGCGGGCCTGGGAACGGGTGCTGGCCCGCATCGCGACGCACCGTGACTCCCGGGACGGCTGGACGGCCTGAGCGGGGCTGCGCCGGGGCGGCCGTCCGCGCGCCGCGGGGGCGACCAATTGGACGACGCGTCGTCGTCCAATTGGACGCCGGCCCCGAAGCGCCTGCAGAGAGCCGCTTTCCAGGCAGTCGCGAAGGGGCCGGCCGACCGGGCGTGCGCCGCCCGGCCGGCCGTTGCCCGACTCACTCAGGCGGCCGCGAGCCTCTCGGCCGTCGTGAAGGTGACCTCGTCGCCGACGACGTCCACCACCACCCGGTCGCCGTCGCGCACCTCGCCGGCCAGCATGCGCTGGGCCAGGGGGTTCTCGAGGCGACGCTGCACGAGCCGCTTGAGGGGGCGGGCCCCGTAGGCCGGGTCGTAGCCCTCGCGTCCGAGCAGCTCGCGGGCGGCCTCGGTGATCTCGAGGTCCACGCCGCGCTCGGCGAGGCGGTGGCGCAGGCGGGCGGCCTGCAGCTCGACGATCGCTCCGAGCTGCTCCCGGTCGAGGCGGCTGAAGACGACGATCTCGTCCACGCGGTTGAGGAACTCCGGGCGGAAGTGGTCGCGCAGGGCGCCCATCACCCGCTCCTCGGCGATCTCGCCGTCGATCCCGTCGAGCAGGAACTGGCTGCCGATGTTGCTGGTCATGATCACGACCGTGTTGGTGAAGTCGACCACGCGGCCCTGGCCGTCGGTCAGCCGCCCGTCGTCGAGGAGCTGCAGCAGGACGTTGAAGACGTCGGCGTGGGCCTTCTCGATCTCGTCGAGCAGCAGCACCGCGTAGGGGCGCCGGCGCACGGCCTCGGTCAGCTGGCCGCCCTCGTCGAAGCCGACGTATCCGGGCGGGGCGCCGATCAGGCGCGCCACCGAGTGGCGCTCCATGTACTCGCTCATGTCGATCCGGACCATGGCCCGCTCGTCGTCGAACATGAAGCCGGCGAGGGCACGCGCGAGCTCGGTCTTCCCCACGCCGGTCGGGCCGAGGAAGATGAACGACCCGATCGGCCGGTCGGGGTCCGACAGCCCGGCCCGCGAGCGGCGCAGGGCGTTGGCCACCGCGCTGACCGCCTCCTCCTGGCCGATCACGCGCTCGTGGAGGCGCTCCTCCATGTGCAGGAGCTTCTCGACCTCCCCCTCCAGCAGCCGGTTCAGGGGGATGCCGGTCCAGGCCGCGACCACCTCGGCCACGTCCTCCTCGTCGACCTCCTCCTTGAGCATCCGCCGCGTGAGCTGCTGCTCGGCGAGGGCGTCGTTGGCGCCCTCGAGCGCCCGCTCCAGCTCCGGCAGGGTGCCGTAGCGCAGGCGCGCGGCGCCCTCCAGGTCGGCCTCGCGCTCGGCGCGCTCCAGCTCGGTGCGGGCGGCCTCGATCTGCCCCTTGATGTCGCGGATGCGGCCGATCGTGGACTTCTCCTGCTCCCAGTGGGCGCGCATCGCGTCGGCCTCCTCGCGGAGCCCGGCGAGCTCCTCTACGAGGGCGTCACGCCGCGTCACCGAGCCCGGATCGGTTTCGGCCTCGAGGGCCTGCTGCTCGATCTCCAGCTGCATGATGCGCCGCTGGACGACGTCGAGCTCGGCGGGCACCGAGTCGATCTCGATGCGCAGGCGGCTGGCCGCCTCGTCCATCAGGTCGATCGCCTTGTCGGGGAGGAACCGCGAGGTGATGTAGCGGTCCGACAGGCGGGCGGCGGCAACAAGCGCGCCGTCCTGGATGCGGACGCCGTGGTGCACCTCGTAGCGCTCCTTCAGTCCGCGCAGGATGGCGACGGTCGCCTCGACCGAGGGCTCGCCGACCATCACCGGCTGGAAGCGCCGCTCCAGGGCCGCGTCCTTCTCGACGTACTTGCGGTACTCGTCGAGGGTGGTCGCGCCGACGGCCCGCAGCGCCCCGCGCGCGAGCATCGGCTTGAGGAGGTTCGCGGCGTCCACCGCGCCCTCGGCCGCGCCCGCGCCGACGATGGTGTGCAGCTCGTCGATGAAGAGGATGACCTCGCCGGCGGCGTCCTCGATCTCCTTGAGGACGGCCTTCAGCCGGTCCTCGAACTCGCCGCGGTACTTGGCGCCCGCCAGCAGGCTGCCCACGTCGAGCGAGACGACCCGCTTGCCGGCCAGCCCCTCGGGGATGTCGCCGGCGACGATCCGCTGGGCGAGGCCCTCCACGATCGCGGTCTTGCCGGTGCCGGGCTCGCCGATCAGGACGGGGTTGTTCTTGGTGCGGCGCGACAGCACCTGGATGACGCGGCGCACCTCCTCGTCGCGGCCGATCACCGGGTCGAGCGCGCCGCGCTCGGCCGCCTCGGTGAGGTCGCGGCCGTACTGCTCGAGGGCCTGGTACTTGTCCTCCGGGTTCGGGTCGGTGACCCGCGCGGAGCCGCGCACGACCCGCAGCGCGGTCATCAGCCCCTCGCGGGTGACGCCGCTGCCGGCGAGCGCCTCCCGGGCGGGAGAGGGCTCGTCCACCAGGCCGAGCAGGATGTGCTCGGTCGAGATGTACTCGTCGCCGAGCGCCTCGGCCTCCTTGCCGGCCCGGCGCAGCACGGCGCGGTAGGGGTTGGAGAGCTGGGCGCCGGTGGCCGAGCCGCTCACCTGGGGGCGGCGGGCGATGGACGCGTCCACGGCGGCCCGCAGGCCGGCCATGTCGGCACCCGCGCGCTGGAGCACGGGCTCGACGACGCCCTCGCGGGCCTCGAGCAGCGCGGCGAGCAGGTGGTCGGGCTCGACGACGGGATTGCCCCGCTCGCCGGCGATGCGCGCCGATGCGGCGATCGCCTCCTGCGCGCGTTCGGTGGGCTTGTCGACGGCCATCAGTGGGTCCTCCTCATCGTCCGTGCGACGACGGGCGAGTAGCGGGGGATCAGGGAGGTCCCCCGGCGCCCGGCGAGCACGATCTGCCCGCGCGCGGCGCGGGCCTCCGCCACCGCGGTGCGGTGGTCCTCGATCATCTGGTCCATCTCGGCCCGCAGGTCGCGGGCGCGCCGCTCGGCGCGGGCGAGCCGCTGCTCGAGCCTCAGCACCCGCTCGATGCCGGCGAGGTTCAGGCCCTCCTCCGAGAGCTCCTGGATGCGCCGCAGCAGGGCCACGTCGGCCTCCGAGTAGACGCGCGTGTTGCGCGCCGTGCGCTGCGGCGTGATCAGCCCGCGCCGCTCGTACACCCGCAGCGTCTGCGGGTGCATGCCGGCGAGCTCGGCCGCGATGCCGATCAGGAAGACGCGCGGCGGTGTGCGGCCGGTGCTCATGAGAACAGCGTCTCCCGCGGGTCGCGGGCGTCGATCTTGGCGAACTTCTCGAGCGCGTCGCGCTGCTTGGCCGACAGCTCGCGCGGCACGTCCAGGCGGAGCGTCGCGATCAGGTCGCCGCGGCCGCCGCCCTTGAGACGCGGCGCGCCCTGTCCGCCGATGCGCAGGGAGCGCCCGTCGGGGCTGCCCGGCGGCACGGTCAGCTTCACCCGCCCGTCGAGGGTCGGCACCTCCACCTGCGCGCCGAGCGCGGCTTCGGCGAAGGTGACCGGGACGTTGATGACGAGGTCGTCGCCCTTGCGCGTGAACAGGCGGCTGGGCGAGACGCGGGTCAGCACGAACAGGTCGCCGGCCGGGCCGCCGCGCGTGCCGGCCTGACCGCGCCCCTTCACCCGGATGCGGGTGCCGTCCTTCACGCCCGGCGGGATCTTGACCTTGATCTGGGAGCGGGTCGAGGTGGTGCCGGAGCCCGAGCAGGTCGGACACGGGTCGTCGATCACGGTGCCGTTGCCGCCGCACCGCGGGCAGGGCTCGCTGAAGGCGAACGACCCCACGTCGCGGCCACGGACTCCGCGGCCCTTGCACTCCGGGCAGAGGCGCGGGTTGGTGCCGGGCTTCGCTCCGCTGCCGCCGCAGTCGGCGCACGCGACGGGCGTCTCGACCGACACCGGCACCTGGGCGCCGGCCATCGCCTGGTCGAACGAGAGGTTGACCTCCACCTCGACGTCGGCCCCCTTCTGGGCGACCGGTCCACCCGACGGGCCCGTGGCGCCGCCGCGCGCGCCGCGGAAGATCGTCGAGAACATGTCGGCGAAGTCCCCGAAGCCGCCGCCCGCCGCCCCACCGGCCGGGCCGGCCCCGTTCGGGCGCCGGCCGCCGAAGGACACGCGCGCGTCGTACTCGCGCCGCTTCTCGGGGTCCGAGAGCACGTCGTGGGCGTGGGAGATCTCCTTGAAGCGCTCCTCGGCCTTGGGGTCGTCCGGGTTGGCGTCGGGGTGGTGCACCCGCGCCAGCTTGCGGTACGCCTTCTTGATCTCGTCGGCGTTCGCGGTCTTCGCGACGCCGAGGGTGGCGTAGAGGTCGTCCACTCGGTGCGGGTCCCCCTCCCTACTCGCCCGCCGGCGAGGCCGCGGGCGGGCGCGCCGCCGCGATCACGACGCGGGTGGGCCGCAGGACGTGCTCGGAGTGCCGGTAGCCCTTCTCGACCACCTCGATGATCGCCCCCTCGTCGTGGTGCGGGGACGGCACCGATGCGATCGCCTCGTGCACGGTCGGGTCGAACGCCTCGCCGCTCGCGGGGATCTCCTCCACCCCGTGCCCGGTCAGGAGCGCGGCGAGCTGCCCGCGCACCATCTCGAGGCCGGCGACGATCCCCTCGCCCTGGTCACCGAGCGCGGCCACGGCGCGCTCGAGGTTGTCCATCACCGGCAGCAGGTCGCGCACCACCTCGCGCGTCGCCCCGACCGAGATCATCTGACGGTCGCGGTCGTTGCGCTTGCGGAAGTTGTCGAACTCGGCCTTGAGGCGCTGGAGCGCGTCGAGGTACGCGTCGCGCTCGCCCTCGAGGCGCGCGATCTCGTCCGCGTGGCCGGTGGACGCCCCCTCGGCGGCCTCCTCGGTGGAGGCCGCCGGGGCCGCCCCGTCGTCCACGGGCGACGGCTCCGCCGTCTCCGTGCGCGGGTCGGTGGGGTCGTGGGTCACGCCGTCTCACCGACGCCGGCGGCGGGCGCCTCGACGGTGGCGGCGGGCGCGCCGCCGGCCTCCACGGCGATCTTGCGCGGACGGACCTCGTCGGCCTTCGGCACGCGGACGCTGAGCACGCCGTTGTCGAAGCTCGCCGAGATCTCGTCGGCCTTCACGCCCTGGGGAAGGGTGACGTTGCGCTGGAAGTGGCCGTACGCGCGCTCGAGGCGGTAGTAGCGGCCCTCCTGCACCGTCTCCTCGAATCGCCGCTCGCCCTTCAGGCTGAGCACGTTGTCATCGATCTCGATGTCGATGTCGTCGGGGGTCAGCCCGGGGAGCTCGGCGCGCAGGACGATCGCCTGATCGGTGTCGAAGATGTCCACCGCCGGGGTCCAGGCGGACCCCGACGAGACTCCGTCGCCGGTGGCGCGGTTGAAGAGCCGGTTCATCTCGTCGCGGAGCGTCGTGATGTCACGGAAGGGGTCGAATCGGGCGACTGCGGGCATCGGGGTTCCTCCTCTCGTCGGGGTTCGTCGGTGGGTCACGACGCCTTGGTGGCGTCCTCGTCGATGACCTCGTACTCGGCGTCCTCGACGGTGTCGTCGGACGCCGCGCCGTTGCCGGCCGCCGCGTCCTGCTGGGCCGCCGCCTTCTGGTAGACCTGCTCCGAGAGGCGGTGCAGCACGTCGGTCAGGCTGGCCGTCTTGGCCTCGATGTCGTCGGCGTCCTCGCCGGCGGCCGCGCTCTTGGCGGCGTCGATGGCCCCCTCGAGGTCGCGGCGGACGGTCTCGTCCACCTTGTCGCCGTTGTCCTTGAGCTGGCGCTCGGCCTCGTGCACACGGGCCTCGGCGGCGTTGCGCGCGTCGGCGACCCGGCGCAGGCGCTTGTCCTCGTCGGCGTGCGACTCGGCGTCGCGCACCATGTTGGTGATCTCGTCGTCCGACAGCCCGCTCGAGGCCTTGATCTCGATCTTCTGCTCGATGCCGGTGCCGAGGTCCTTGGCGCCGACGTGGACGATGCCGTTGGCGTCGATGTCGAAGGTGACCTCGACCTGCGGCACGCCGCGGGGCGCCGGCGGGATGCCGACCAGGTTGAACTTGCCGAGGGTGCGGTTGTACGCCGCCATCTCGCGCTCGCCCTGGAGGACGTGGATCTCGACCTGGTTCTGGTTGTCGTCAGCGGTCGAGAACACCTCGCTCTTCTTGGTCGGGATGGTCGTGTTGCGCTCGATCAGCTTGGTGAACACGCCGCCCTTGGTCTCGATGCCCAGCGACAGCGGGGTCACGTCGAGCAGGAGCACGTCCTTGACGTCGCCCGAGAGCACGCCGGCCTGGATGGCCGCGCCGATGGCGACGACCTCGTCCGGGTTCACGCCCTTGTGCGGCTCGCGGCCGGTGACCTCCTTGACCCGCGCCTGCACGGCCGGCATGCGGCTCATGCCGCCGACCAGCACGACGTGGTCGATCTTGTCGCCCACGCCCGAGTCGTTGATCGCCTGCTTCGTCGGGCCCACGAGGCGCTCGAGCAGGTCGCGCGTCAGCTCCTCGAGCTGGGCGCGCGTCAGCTGCAGGTCGAGGTGCTTCGGACCCGATGCGTCGGCGGTGATGAAGGGCAGGTTGATCTGCGACGACGTGGTCGTCGAGAGCTCGATCTTGGCCTTCTCGGCGGCCTCGTAGAGGCGCTGGAGGGCCATCTTGTCGTTGCTCAGGTCGATGCCCTGGTTCTTCTTGAACTCGGCCGCCATCCAGTCGACGATCGCCTTGTCGAAGTTGTCGCCGCCGAGGTGGTTGTCACCGGCGGTGGACTTCACCTCGAACACGCCGTCGCCGATCTCGAGCACCGACACGTCGAACGTGCCGCCGCCGAGGTCGAAGACGAGGATCGTCTGGTCGGTCTCCTTGTCGAGGCCGTAGGCCAGCGCGGCCGCGGTGGGCTCGTTGATGATCCGCTTGATGTCGAGGCCCGCGATGACACCGGCGTCCTTGGTCGCCTGGCGCTGGGCGTCGTTGAAGTAGGCGGGGACGGTCACGACGGCGTCGGTGACGGTCTCCCCGAGGAAGGCCTCGGCGTCGGTCTTCAGCTTCTGCAGGATCATCGCGCTGATCTCCTGCGGGCTGAACTCCTTGCCGTCGACCGTGATGCGGGCGTCGCCGTTGGAGCCGCGGACGACCTCGTAGGGGACGATCTTCATCTCCTCGTCCACCTCGGCGTACTTGCGCCCCATGAAGCGCTTGACGCTGAAGATCGTGTTCTCGGGGTTCGTCACCGCCTGCCGCTTGGCGACGGTGCCCACGAGGCGCTCGCCGGACTTGGAGAAGCCGACCACCGACGGCGTCGTGCGACCGCCCTCGGCGTTGGGGAGGACCTCCGGCTCACCACCGGTGAGCACGGCGACCGCCGAGTTGGTCGTGCCGAGATCGATGCCGATCGTCTTGCCCATGTGTGAACCGCCTCCTCGTACCGGGCGTGCCCGGAGCCAGTGTCGTGGAACGTCGCTGAGGAGATAGTAGATCTAAGTCAGTTCATGTCAAGTCTGATCTAAGTCAGATCGACTCAGATCTTCGGGCGGGTGGCACGCGTCCGGCGGCGGCCCTCGGGGCAGACCTCGAGCAGGGCGCAGCCGTCGCATCGCGGCACCCGCGCGAGACACACGGTGCGCCCGTGCGCGATCAGGCGCATGTGGGTCGCGAAGGCCTGCCCGACGGGGGTCCAGCGCGTCAGGCGCTCCTGCGCGGCCGTGGCCGAGGACCCCCTGGGGACGATCCCCGTGCGCAGCGCGATGCGGTGGACGTGGGTGTCGGCGGGGACGATGTGGGCGTCGAACGAGAAGCACATGACGCAGGCGGCCGTCTTGGGGCCCACCCCCGTGAACGAGGTGAGGAAGGCCATCGCCTCGTCGAGCGGCACCGCGCCCAGCCACTCGAGGTCGCTCCCGCGCGGGTCGTCGGCGATCCGGTCGAGCGTCTCCTGGATGCGCGGCGCCTTCTGGTTGGCGAGCCCGGCCACCCGCACCGCGTCCTCCACCTCGGCGACCGGCGCCCGTCGCACGTCGTCCCAGGTCGGGAAGCGGGCCCGCAGCGCGCGGAAGGCCCGCTCCTGGTTCAGGTCGGTCGTGCTGTGGCTGAGCAGCGTCGTCACCAGTTCGCTCACCGGCGGGTGCCGGCGGGCGTAGGGCAGCGGACCGTAGGCCTCCGCCAGTCGCCGGACGATCTCCAGCACGTGCGCCCGTGTGCCCGGGCGCGGAGCGCGCCCGCTCACTCCTCGCCGGGCGGCGGCTCCGCGAGCGAGCGCTCGTCGACCAGCGCCCGCTCGATGGCCTCCTCGGTGAGCGCGAGGATCGTCGGCACCCACACCAGGTCCTCGGCCGGGTCCTCGGGCACCGGACCCGACGACAGGACGGCGATCGCCTCGGAGGCCTCCGGGGCGTCCGACGACTCGGTCGCCGCGACGGCCGTGCGGGCCCACTCGCGGATCTCGGGGTCCCCGGTGGAGCGCGCGAGCTCGGCGATGTCCTCGGTGCGGCTGCCGCCCGTGACGTAGTCGGCGATCTCGGGCGCGAAGTCCTCGGGGTCGAGGTCGAGCATGTCGGCGGCGATCGCCCCGGCCGTCGTCGCCGCCGCGATGGCGGCGCCCGGACCCCCCTCGGCGACCGCCGGCTCGGCCGCGCGCAGGCGCTCGCGTGAGCGGTCGCCGGCCGCGGCCAGCTCGGTCGCGGCGCGCACGGCGAGCGCGCGGGCGAGCGGCGAGTCGGGGTCGTCGTCGGCCGCCCAGGCGAGGACCACCTCGAAGGCCTCCACGTCCTCGTCGTCGGCCCTCTGGCGCGCCCGCAGCAACGCCGCCTCCATCGGGCCCCGGAGCGCGGACCAGTGGGAGGCCGACGCCGCGCCCGCGAGCGCGGCCGCGTCGGCGCCGGGTTCGGCGTCGTCCCCGAGGGCCCGGGCGAGGGCCCAGGTCTCGGGGCCGAGCACCCCCCGCGGGAAGCTGAGGCCGGTCAGCGACAGGACGCGCAGAAGGGCCTCCTCGGGCGTCATCGGACCGTGTTCTCGATCGCGCCGAGCCCGTCGATCGCGACGCGCACCACATCGCCGGGCTGCAGGAAGACCTGCGGGTCGCGCGCCTCGCCGACGCCGGCGGGCGTGCCGGTGGTGATGACGTCGCCGGGCTCCAGCGTGAAGCTCCGCGCGCACCAGGCGATCAGGTCGGCCACGCCGAACATCATGTCCGCGGTCGAGGCGTCCTGGCGCGGCTCACCCCTCACCCAGGTGCGCACGCGGAGCGCCTGGGGGTCGGGGACCTCGTCGGCGGTCGTGATCCACGGTCCGAAGGGGCCGAAGGTGTCACCGCCCTTGGCCCGCGTCCACTGCGGCTCGGTGCGCTGGCGGTCGCGCGCGGTGACGTCGTTCATCACGGCGTACCCGAAGACGTGCGAGAGCGCATCCGCCGCGGAGACGTCGCGCGCCCGCGTCCCGATCACGACCGCGAGCTCGCCCTCGTAGTCGAGCGCGTCCGTGTAGGACGGGCGCACGATGTCGGCGGCAGGGCCGGTCACCGAGGTGACCAGCTTGGAGAAGATGAGCGGCTCGACCGGGATCGGGACGCCCCGCTCGATGGCGTGCGCGAGGTAATTGTGACCGACCCCGAGGAGCTTGCCCGGGACGAGCGGCGGGGCGAGCTCGAGCGCCTCAAGCGGGACCGGGGGGCCGCTCTCGGCGGGCAGGCCGTGGAGGGCGTCGCGGACGTCGTGGCCGTCCAGCGGCTGCACGAGGTCGCCCCGGACCGATCCGAGACGGGTCCGGCCGGGCTCGAAGAACGTGCACAGGCGCATGCGCCGCTATCCTAGACCCACCCGGGACGGCCGGTCCGCCCGGAGCTCCCACGTCGTCATCGAGGAGCGGTCGCCATCAGCACCGAGGCACAGAAGCTCGAACCCGACCCGTCGGCCGGGGCGGCCGCCACCGTCTGGCGGATCGTCGACGCGAGCCGGATCACGCCCAACGGCGTCACGATCCTGGGCTTCCTCGGCATCTGCGCCGCGGCCGTGCTCGTGCTGGAGCGGCTGTGGGTGATCGCCGCGTTCGTGTTCATCGCCTCCGGCCTGGTCGACTCGCTCGACGGCCTGCTCGCGCGCCACCAGGGGCGCGTCACCACCTTCGGCGCCTTCCTCGACTCGACGCTCGACCGCCTCGCCGAGGGCGTCATCCTCGGCGCGATCGGCATCACCTTCGCGCAGGACGGCATCGACTGGGCGGTGGGCGCGTGCTTCGTGGCGCTGACCGCCTCCTTCCTGGTCTCGTACGCCCGCGCGCGGGCCGAGGGCCTCGGCATCCCGGGGTCGAGCGGCGGGTTGATGGGGCGCCCCGAGCGGCTCGTGATCGTGGGCGCGTGCATGTTCATGGGCAGCGTCGGCGACGTCACCCCGGTGCTGATGGGCGTGCTCGCGGGCCTCAGCCTGATCACCGCCGGCCACCGCGTCGCGCTCGTCTGGAGCGCATCCGACGGTCGCGGTGAGTGACCGCCCGACACTGCGGATCGCCCTGATCTCGCCGCACGCCTGGCCGCCGCGCGACGACGTGTCGCACCGCCTGGCGGCCGAGGCGGGGGCGCTCGCGCGGAGGGGGCACCGGGTGACGATCCTCGCGCCGGCCACCCGGAGGGATCGGATCGCGGCCGGACGGCAGCTGCTGCTGGCCGCCCAGGCGGGCGATGCCGACGCCCTCTCGCCGCCCGCGGGTGAGGTGCTCGAGGTGGCCGTGGGCCGCGCGCTGCCGGCCGGCGCCGGGCGGCGGGTGGGCGAGCCGTTCGACCTCTCCGCCACCCTCGAGACGGTGCTCTCGCGCGTGCCGTTCGACGTCGTCCACCTGCACGAGCCGCTCGCGCCGAGCCCGGCGCTGGCCGCGCTGCGACACGCCCCCGGGGTGACGGCGGCGACCTTCCACCGTGCCGAGCCGCTGGCGGGGGTCGCGTTCCTGCGCCCGCTGATCGACCGCGCCCTGGCCCGTGCGGACCTGCGCATCGCGACGACCGAGGCGGCCCGGGAGGCCCTCTCGGAGATCCTCCCGGGCGAGTACGCGGTCGTCGCCCCCGGCGTCGATGCCGCCGCGACAGAACTGCGCGGCGACGGCCCCCCGGGCCTGGTGCTGATCGCCCGCGGCCGTGACCGGGTCGGCGTCCGTTTCGCGCTCGGCGTGCTGCGGGGCCTCGATCTCGACCGGGTCGGCCCGGTGACGCTGCTCGGCCCCGCGGACGCGCCCTGGCGCACGCGGGCCGCCGTGCCGAAGGCGCTGCGCGACCGCGTGGAGGTCGTGCCCGACGGGGGCCCGGCGGCGCGTGCCGAGATGCTCGGCGCGGCGGGCATCGCCCTCGTGGCCGCCCCCGAGGACGCCGCCGGGCCGGTGCTGCGCGAGGCGATGGCCGCGGGCTGCGCCGTGCTCGTGCCGCGCTGCGCGGCGGTGGAGGAAGCCGTCGTTCACGGGGTGGACGCCCTGGTGCTCCCCCAGTTCACCCGCGAGCCCTTCCAGACGGCGATCACCGAGCTGACGGACGACCCCGGCCGGCGGGCGCTGTTGCAGGAGGCTGCCGCCGGGCGCGGGCGGAGCCGCTCGTGGGACGATGTCGCCGCCGACCTCGAGGGCCTCTACCGCGGCGCGCTCGACGCCGCGCGCGTGCGGCCGGCCGACCAGCCGGCGACGCGCGTGGTGGCCGATCTCCACGTCCGCGCCGGGCGCGACCTCTCGCCCGACCAGATCGTGGTCGCCTGCGCCGAGCGCGGGATCGACGTCGTCTGCGTCACCTCACCCGACGGGCTCGGCCCGGGCCGGGCGGCCGCCGCCGCCGCGCCCCCCTCGCTCTCGGTGATCGTGGGCCAGGAGATCGCGACGACCGAGGGCGCGCTCGTCGGGCTGTTCCTCACCCATCCGGTCGCGGCCGGGCTGGTGCCCGAGGACGCCGCGGCGGCGGTACACGCGCAGGGGGGCCTCGTCATGGTCCCCCACCCCGACGCCGGAGCGCCGCCCGCGGCGACGTTGCGGCGCCTCGCGGGATCGCTGGACCTCCACCAGATCATGAGCGGCGCCGACGACGTCGCCGACCCCGCGGCCCCGGCGCTGCGCCGGCTCGGCCTGCGGGTGTGCGCCGGCAGCGGGGCGACCCGCCCGCAGGAGGTCGGCACCGCCGTCACCGAGCTGCCCTCCTCCGACGGCGCGGCGGCGCTGCTCGACGCGCTGGACGACGGCGAGCTGCGCCGCAACACGCGCAGGGGGGCCACCCACGAGCCACGGACACGGGGACGACGCCACCGAACGCCGAAGTCCTGAAACGCAGTCGTGCAGGAGTACCGGGCACCCCGGTAAATAT
>JAEMRL010000337.1 GCA_016463385.1 Thermoleophilia bacterium | reverse complement strand
AAGAAGGATGACCAATGGCTGAGGGTGTCGTGAAGTGGTTCTCGTCCGAGAAGGGCTACGGATTCATCACGCCGGATGACGGCGGGAAGGATCTCTTCGTCCACTTCTCGGAGATCCAGGGCTCCGGCTACCGGAACCTGGAAGAGGGTCAGCGGGTCAGCTACGAGGCGACCGAGGGCCAGAAGGGCCCGCAGGCCTCGACCGTGCAGGCGCTCTAGCCGACGCGGGTAGTCCTTCCAGGCATCGAGAGGAGACGTTCTGGCGACAAAGCAGAAGGAAGAGGCGATCGAGGTGGAGGGTGAGGTCACGGAGGCCCTCCCGAACACCATGTTCCGCGTGATCCTGGACAACGAACACGAAGTGCTGGCGCACATGGCCGGCAAGCTGCGGCGGTTCCGTATCCGGATCAACCCGGGCGACCGGGTCAAGGTGGAGCTCTCGCCCTACGACCTCAACCGGGGTCGCATCACCTTCCGCCTGAAGTAGGTCCGCCAGAGATCGGTGCCCTCCCCGCTCGCCGTCGCGCCTAGTGCGCGGCGGCGAGCGCGGGACGTACGCCGATCGGATCGCTTTGCGCGGCGGCCCGCGCGGCTCTCACCGCGTCGGGCCGGTCCAGCACCACCGGGCGCAGCGGCGCCTCGATCACGCGGTCGCCCGCGAGGCCGACCCGGTAGGCCCGCGGGCCCTCCCGCGAGGCCACGACGGCCGCGAGGCGCCGGTCCACGTAGTGGAGCGCCACGCCGTCCTCGGCCGACACGCCCGGCGCCATGCCCCCGCGCAACGCGTCCATGTAGGCGTCGCGGCGCTGCGCGTAGTGCGGGCAGTTGCTGCCCGTCAGCAGGCCGAGCCCCCCCGAGAAGGGCGCCATGCGGGTGCCGAACGACGCGGTGACGCCGCTCTCGAACCAGCACATCGATCCGGCGCAGAGGCCGGCCAGCACGACCCCCGCCTCCCATGCCTCACGCAGCACCAGGTCGATCCCGTGCGCGCGCCATACGGCGAGCAGGTTCACCGTGTTGCCGCCCCCGACGTAGATGACGTCCTGTGAGAGCAGCACGGCGCGCACGTCGTCGATCGTGCGGTTGAACAGCGCGAGGTGGCTCGGCTCGCAGTGCCCGCCGGCGAAGGCCGCGTAGAACTTCACGATGTAGCTCGAGTTGTCGCCCCCCGCCGTCGGCAGGAAGCAGACACGGGGGCGGGGGCTTCCCGAGGCGTCGAGCACGTAGTCGTCGAGCGCGGTGTTGCCGGGCTCCTCGCTGAAGCCGCCGCCGCCGAGGGCCACGATCTGGCGGGGCCGGCCGCGCCGGGCGGCGAGTCCCCGTGATGGATGCGTGCGGGCCATGGCGACGATATTCGACGGCCGGCCGGGGGTCGTGCAGGGACGCCCGTACAGACATCGGGCCGCCACCGCTGGCCCGGGACACAGTTTGAACCTCGGTAATCTCCGGCCGGATGAGCAGACACATCGTGGCCTGTGGCGGGGGAGGGTGGTCCTCCCAGTCGGGCATCGGACCCCTCGAGCGCCACATCCTGGGCCTCACGTCCGCCGAGCGGCCCCGGGTCTGCCTGCTGCCCACCGCCAGCGGCGACTCCGACTGGCTGGTCGCGCGCTTCTACGAGACGTTCACGCTCGATCGCTGCGAGCCGAGCCATCTGCCGCTGTTCCGCTCGCACCCCGAGGGGCTCGAGGAGTACCTGCTCGGCCAGGACGTGATCTACGTCGGGGGCGGCAGCAGCGCCAACCTGATCGCGATCTGGGCGGTGCACGGGCTCGGCCCGATCCTGCGCGCGGCGTGGGAGCGCGGCGTGGTGCTGTCGGGCGTCAGCGCCGGCGCGATCTGCTGGTTCGAGGCCGGCCTCACGAACTCGCTCGGCCCGGGCTTCTCACCCGTTGCCGGCCTCGGCCTGCTGCCGGGGGGCTTCTGCCCGCACGCCGACAGCGACCCGGGACGCGTGGTGGCCCTGCGGTCCCTGATCGACGAGGGGCGCATGCCGGCCACCCTCGCGGTGGACGACGGCGCGGCGGTGCACCTGCAGGACGCCGCCGCCCCCCGCCTGATCGTCGAGACCGAGGGGCGCGGGGCGCGGCTGATGCGCCCGGGCGCCCCCGACGAGGTGCTCAGACCGCCGCCGTGACCTCCGCGGCGACCGCCGTGTCGTCGAACGCCGACTCCACCGCGGCCCGGTCCGGGCCGCACACGATCAGCCACTCCGTGGCCCGCACGTGCGACACCGCGCCGACCCGCTCGCCGGCGGGGTTGTGGATGCCGATCCGCGCGCCGACGTAGCGCGGCACGTCCATCGCGAGCGCCGCGACGTATCCCCGCGCGCCCAGCAGGTCGGCCACGGCCGCCGGTTCGTGGAAGCCCTCGTCGTTGATCGAGAGGATCACCCAGGGCGTCGTCAGGCCCTCGATCAGGTCGGCCAGGGCGTCCCACGCCTCGCGCGCGCTGTTGAAGGGGCTGCGCGTGGTGCGGCAGTCGACGCGCTTGCGCGCGACCCCGTACGACTCGGGCCGGTCGCCTCGGGTGATCGTCTCCCAGGCGTGGTAGTTCGAGAAGTAGGAGTGCTGGTTGTAGGGCGGGTCGAGGTAGGCGCAGTCGACACCGTCGAGCGCGGGCGCCAGGTCGTTGGCCGCCATGCGCGTCACCGTCCCGGCCGGGCCCTCCACCGGCACCGGTTCGCGCAGCTCCAGCGGCCGCAGGCTGCGGGGGGCGGGGCGCTTCAGGTAGGCCATCTGCAGGCCGCAGGTCGAGTCGACCCGGTCGGCGGCCTCGATCAGGCTCGTGAGCAGGCAACCCCGCAGCGCCGGACCGGCGTCGACCTCGTCGATGGCCGCCCGGATGGCGTCGATGCGGGCGCCGTTGGCCGGGCTGAAGAAGCGCGCCTGCTCGCAGAACGTCTCGGTGACGTAGCCGGGGGCCCCCGGGAGGGCCTGGAGCCTGGCGAGCGTGCGGCGCAGCCGGTCGCGGTCGAGCGCGGCGTCGGCGGCGATGTACGCCTGGCCGAAGGCCTCCGAGTAGCTGGCCAGGTCGTTCGAGACGACGCGGCACCCGGCGCGCCGGAAGGCCTGCCCGACCCGGGTCGTGCCGGCGAACATGTCGCACGCCGAGGAGATCGGCAGGCGTCGCGCGAGGCCCTCCAGCAGCGGGGCGACCGCGCGCTTGGAGCCGATGTACTTGATCACGCCTCGGAGCCGACCTCGGTGCAGGAGGGGTCGTCGATCGCGTCGGCGATCCGCCGTGCCCACGCGGCCGGGTCCTGGCC
>JAEMRL010000336.1 GCA_016463385.1 Thermoleophilia bacterium | reverse complement strand
GCGCGAGATCGCGAGGGGGCTCCGTCCGGGCATGCTCGACGAGGGTCTCGGACCAGCGCTCGCCGACCTGGCCCGCCGCACGCCGCTCCAGGTGGACGTCGAGGCGCCTCACGACCGCGTCCCGGCGGAGATCGAGACGGCTGCCTACTACGTGGTCAGCGAGGCCCTCGCGAACGCGGTCAAGCACGCACGGGCGAGCCGGATCAGCGTCACGGCGCGCCGTGAGGACGGGCACCTCGTCGTCAGCGTCGCGGACGACGGGTGCGGGGGCGCCGCCCCCGAGCCCGCCGGAGGCCTCGCCGGCCTCGCGGACCGGGTCGCGGCGCACGGCGGCGACATGGCGGTCACGAGCCTCCCCGGGCAGGGGACGCGCGTGGAGGTGGTGCTGCCGTGCGGATCGTGATCGGTGAGGACTCCGCGCTCTTCCGCGAGGGGCTGGTGCTGTTGCTGCGCGACGCGGGACACGAGGTGGTGGCGGCGGTGGGCGACGCTCTCGCGCTCGTCGGCGCCGTTGAGAGCGAGGCCCCCGATCTCGCCATCGTCGACATCCGGATGCCGCCGGGCAACGAGGACGACGGCGCCCGCGCCGCCGCGCGCATCCGCCGCGATCACCCGGCGGTCGCCGTGGTGCTGCTCTCCCAGCACGTGGAGACGCGTCACACGCTCGACCTGATGGCCTCGGGCGGCTTCGGCTATCTCCTGAAGGACCGGGTGCTCGACGTGGACGACTTCCTCGATGCGCTGCGCCGGGTCGCCGGGGGAGGGTCGGCGCTCGACCCCGAGGTCGTCGCCGCGCTCGTGGCCCGCAGGGGGACCGACCCGCTCTCCCCCCTCAGCGCGCGGGAGCGGGAGGTGCTCGGGCTGATGGCCGAGGGCCGCACGAACGCCGGCATCGCACGGCGCCTCTGGCTCACCGACCGCACCGTCGAGACCCACGTGCGCAACATCCTCGGCAAGCTCGGTATCGCCGGCTCCGACGACGACCACCGTCGGGTGCTCGCCGTCCTCGCGCACCTCCGCGCCACCACGTAGCGACGACCGGCGCCCGCCACGATGGCGGCGACTCCGCCTGCGGCGAGGATCGCGGCACGTCAATCGCCGCATCGGAGGAGCAGGACATGAGCACTGGCACCGGTCACATCGACGTCGCCCCCGTCCGACGCTGGGGGGCCGGCCACACCGCCGTCGCCCTCGGGGTCGTCGCCGTCGTACTCAGCTTCATCGCCTGGGAGTGGTTCACCTGGGGCGGAGTGGTCCTCGGGGTCCCCGTGGGCATCGCAGCACTCGCCACAGGGATGCGCGCACGGCGCGAGAGCGGGTCGTCGCGGATCCTCGGCACGCTGGGAATCGCGCTCGCCGCGGTCGTGGTCCTGATCCCCCTGGCCTACATGACGGCGTCCGCCGTGTCGTGAGCCACGACCGGGCCCCGCGATCCACGGGGCCCGGTCCGCGCACGACGAATGCGCGGGCGGCGGGCGCGGCTCCCGCGATACTGGCGCGATGCGTCTCGTCCCCGACGTCCTCCGCGTCCGCGCGTTCCGCGACGTGTGGCTCGCCAGCGTCGCGTCGAACGCGGGCAACTGGCTGCAGATCGTGGCGAGCGGCTGGCTGATCCTGAAGGCCACCGACAGCCCGGCGGCCGTCGGGGCACTCGCGCTGGTGACGCGCGCGCCGGCCATCGCCCTGGCGGCCATGGCCGGCAGGCTCGCCGACCGGCACGACCGCCGCCTGGTCGGCATCTGGACGTTCCTCCTGCAGGCCGCGGCGTCCGGCGTCCTCGCGGTGATCACCCTCACCTCGGGAGTCCACGTCTGGGCGATCTACCTGTTCACCTTCGTGACCGGCGTCGGTTTCGCCCTCGGCCTGCCGGCGATGCTGGCCCTGATCCCCTCGCTGGTGCCGCGGCCACAGCTCTCCCAGGCCGTCAGCCTGAACGCCGCGGGCATCAACGTGGCGCGGTTGCTCGGCCCCGCGATCGGGGGCCTCACGCTCGCCCTCTTCGGGGCCACCACCTGCTTCGCCCTGAACGCGCTGTCGTTCCTGGCCCTCGTGCTCGTGCTGCTCGCCCTGCCACCCCGCCCGGCGGCCGCCGGGAGCTCGAGGGCCAGGATGCGCGAGGCCTTCGCCGTGGCGGTGCGCGACCAGGCCCTGCGGCGCCTGCTGGTGGGCATGGCGCTCTTCACCGCGCTCGCCTCGCCGATCCAGGAGCTGGCCCCGGTGGTGGCCGACCGCCTCGACGCCGGGGCGGGAGGGCTCGGCCTGCTGCTCGGCGCGATGGGCGGCGGCGCGCTGATCGGCGCCTGGCTGCTCGAGCGGCTCGGCGACGCGGGGATGCCCCGCCACCGGGCGCTGCCGATCGCCTCGCTGACCTTCTCCGGCGGCCTCGCGGTGGTCGCCCTGACCCCCTGGTTCGCGCTCGGGCTCGCGGGGATGGCCTTCAGCGGGGTCTTCTGGATCTGGATGTTCGCCGCCACCAACACCGCCATCCAGCTCCTGGCGCCACCGGCGCTGCTCGGGCGGATGCTCGGCCTCTACCAGCTCTCGGTGATCGGCCCGATCGCCATCGGCTCGACGCTCGCCGGCGCCGTCGCCGAGGTGATCGGGATCGAGGCGACGCTGACCGGGTGCGCCGTGCTGCTCGCCCTCTGGGGCGCCTGGAGCCTGCGCTACCCGGTGACGGCGATCGACGACCACGGGCCGCCGCCCCCCGGGGCCCGGTCAGCCGGCGAAGGCGGCGACCGCGTCGAGCATCCGGGGAGGGACGCGGCCCTCGACCTCTAGGAAGTGGCCCACCCCGGGCACCGTGAGGGTCCGGGTCGCGCGCCCGGCCTCGCGGCGCGCGGTGGCGAGCCGGGCCATGTCGGACACCGGCACCGTGCGGTCGCGCGAGCCGTGCACGAGCAGGGCGGGCTGGGTGGCGCGCGCGGCATCGCGCCGCGGGTCGCGGGCGAGCGTGGCGCGGGCGACCTCGGTGCCCACCAGGCGGTCCAGGAAGCGCCCCGCGGCGCCCGAGACGCGGGGCAGCCCGCCGAGCGGCCGGCCGGGCGCCGAGAGCGTCACGATCCGGGTCACCGGTGCCCCGGCGGCGGCGCGCAGGGCCAGGTCACCTCCCTGGCTGTGCCCGATGAGGGTCACGCGTCGCGGGTCGACGCCCGGCAGGGCGGCGAGCGTGCGTGCGGCGGCCGCGGCGTCGGCCGCCAGCGGCCGGGCGTCGAGCCAGCTGAGGGCGGGGCCCGTGGAGAGGCCGATGCCGCGCTTGTCGTAGCGCAGAACGGCCACGCCCCGCCGCG
>JAEMRL010000024.1 GCA_016463385.1 Thermoleophilia bacterium | reverse complement strand
GTGGACGACATCCTCTACGACTACATCCGCCGCCCGGACGGGCCCCTGGAGACGATGGTCTTCCCCGGCCTGAAGGGCGGCGCCCAGCAGTCGATCGTCTCCTTCCTGGGCGAGGCCCGGGCGACGCTCGACCCGACGGGCGCCTTCCTCGGCGCGTCGCTGTTCGGCATCGCCGCCTTCCGGCCCGAGGACGTCGCCCAGGACGTCACCCGCATCGCGCGCAACGTCGACTACATCGCCCCCCTGATCTACCCCTCGCACTGGGGCTCGGGGGCCTTCGACGTCGCCGACCCCGAATCGGAGCCGCGCACGATCATCTCCGAGTCGCTGAAGGTCTTCGCCCCGCTCGTGGAGGGCAGCGGCGCCCGGGTGGTGCCCTGGCTGCAGGACTTCACGCTGAGGGTCCCCTACGGCGCCAAGGAGGTCTGCGCGCAGGTGAAGGGCGCCGAGGACGAGGGCGTCGACGAGTGGATCATGTGGGACGCCTACGTCACCTACACCCGGGCGGCCTGCCTCAAGGGCTGAGCGTGCCGCGGGCCTCCGGACCGGGGCGCACCAGGATGACCGTCGCCTCCGCCCTGTCCATCAGGATGTCGAACTGCCCGCGCATGCCGTTACGCAGCCCCCCGCGGGGCGCCTCCACGAGCAGGACGTCGAAGCGCTCGGCGGCCAGCAGCTCGAGGACCCCCTCGGCGAACGAGCGGGCGCGGAGCAGACGCGTGTCGAAGACGGCCGCGCCGGCCGCGGCCCTCTCCCCGGCGTCGAGGACGCCGCAGGCGTCGGCCACGGCGAGGTCGAGGGAGGCCTCCAGCGGCTGGGCGTGGGGCACCACCAGGACGGAGGCGAGCACCACCTCGCCGTCGCGGCCGGCGAGGGCCGCGGCGTGCCGCAGCGCGGTGACCGGACAGTGCTGGTCGGTGGCCACGAGGACCCGCACGGCGCTCACCCGGCGGGCCGGTCGCGGCCGGCCCGCCGCTCGGCGAGCAGCAGGATGTCGACGCCCTCGAGCCTCTCGAGGAGCGTGTCGAGCAGGTCGCCCCGCAGACGGCCCACCAGGCCGCGGCCGCCCCGGGGCGCGGCCATCGCGAGGCGGGTCACGCCGCGCTCTCGGGCCAGTCCCACGACGGTGTCGGCGAGCTCGTCGGCGGCGACCGGGAGGAAGTGCGCGCCGAGGGTGACCGACAGGCTCCTGATCAGGTCGCGCTGGCGGATCGCCTCGTCGTCGAGCCTCCCCTCCGGGCAGACCACGTCGAGCTCGGCCCCGAGCCGTCGCGCCGCCCGCCATGCGGCCCGCACGAGGCGCTGGGACCCGTGCTCGGGCCGGGCGATCACGAGGACCCGCTCCGCCAGCGGCGGCGGCGCGTGATCGGACCCCGGCTCGCCCGGCCGGGGATCGGCCCGGTGGCTCTGCTCGTCGACGGCTCCCGCGACCTCGCGCAGGGCCACCTCCCGCAGGGTGCCGAGGTTGGCCGAGGTGAAGAAGTTGAGCAGCGCCGACTCGACCCGCTCGGCCGGGTAGATCTTGCCCGCCCGAAGCCGCTGCTGGAGGGCCTCGGGCGTGAGGTCGACGAGCACCACCTCGTCGGCGTCGAGGAGGACCCGGTCGGGGATCGTCTCGCGCACGCGGACCCCCGTGAGCTCGTGCACGCGGTCGTTGAGGCTCTCGAGGTGCTGGATGTTGACCGTCGAGAGCACGTCGATGCCGGCGTCGAGGATCTGCGCGACGTCCTCGTGGCGCTTGGCGTGGGTCATGCCCGGGGCGTTGGTGTGGGCGAGCTCGTCGACGAGGGCGAGGGCCGGCGCCCGGGCGACGACCGCTCCGGTGTCCATGTCGCGCAGAGGGACGCCGCGGTGCTCGCGGACGAGGGGCGGCACCACCTCGAGCCCCTCGGCCATCGCGGAGGTCTCGGCCCGGCCGTGCGGCTCGAGCCAGCCGATGACGACGTCCTCGCCCTCGCGGCGCCGGTCCTGCCCCTCCTCGAGCATCGCGTACGTCTTCCCCACCCCGGCCGCCATGCCGACGTAGACCTTCAGCGTCCCCCTGCGGGCGGTCTGCACGGCGCGAGCCCTCAGGCCCCGAGGAGGTTGTGGATCACCAGATCGAGGAGCTTGATGCCGACGAAGGGCGTGATGACCCCGCCGAGCCCGTAGATCAGGAGGTTGCGGCGGAGCAGGCGGGTCGCCCCGATCGCCCGGTACCGCACGCCGCGGAGGGCGAGCGGCACGAGGGCGGGGATGACGAGGGCGTTGAACACGATGGCCGAGATGATCGCGCTGCGGGGCGTCCCCAGGTCCATCACGTTGAGGGCGTCGAGTGGACCCGTGTCGCTGCCCGCCGCGGCGTAGCTCGCGGCGAAGACCGCCGGCAGGATCGCGAAGTACTTGGCGATGTCGTTCGAGATCGAGAAGGTCGTCAGCGCGCCGCGGGTGATCAGGAGCTGCTTGCCGACCTCGACGATCTCGATCAGCTTGGTCGGGTCGGAGTCGAGATCGACCATGTTCCCGGCCTCCTTGGCGGCCGAGGTGCCGGTGTTCATCGCCACGCCGACGTCGGCCTGCGCCAGCGCGGGCGCGTCGTTGGTGCCGTCGCCGGTCATCGCCACCAGGTGGCCCTTGGCCTGCTCGTCGCGGATCAGCCGCATCTTGTCCTCGGGCGTCGCCTGGGCGAGGAAGTCGTCCACACCCGCCTCGGCGGCGATGGCGGCGGCGGTGAGCGGATTGTCGCCGGTGATCATCACGGTGCGGATGCCCATCTGACGGAGCTCCGTGAAGCGCTGGGCCATCCCCTCCTTCACGACGTCCTTGAGGTGGATCACCCCGAGCGCCGCATCGTCGCGCGCGACGACGAGCGGGGTGCCGCCCGAGCGCGCCACGCGCTCGACGTCCTGCGTCAGCGACGGGGGGAACGACCCGCCGCGCGCGGTCACCCACGCCGCCACCGAGTCGGCGGCGCCCTTGCGGATCTCGGTGCCGCCCGAGGTGACGCCGCTCATGCGGGTCTCCGCGCTGAAGGGGACGAACTCCAGACCCGCCGACAGCTCACCGCGCTCGCGCAGGTCGAAGCGCTCCTTGGCCAGCACGACGATCGAGCGGCCCTCAGGGGTCTCGTCGGCCAGGGAGGAGAGCTGCGCCGCCTCGGCCAGCTCGCGCTCGCCGACGCCCTCGGCCGGGATGAACTCGGCCGCCTGGCGGTTGCCGAGGGTGATCGTGCCGGTCTTGTCGAGCAGGAGCGTGTCCACGTCCCCGGCCGCCTCGACGGCGCGACCGCTCATGGCGAGGACGTTGCGCTGCACCAGGCGGTCCATCCCGGCGATGCCGATGGCCGACAGCAGGGCGCCGATCGTCGTGGGGATGAGCGCCACCAGCAGCGCGATCAGCACGGTCAGCGAGACCTCGCCGCCCGCGTAGGTCACCATCGGGCGCAGCGTCGCGGTCACGACCAGGAAGACCACCGTCAACCCGGCGATCAGGATGTTCAGGGCGATCTCGTTGGGCGTCTTACGACGGGCCGTGCCCTCCACGAGCGCGATCATGCGGTCGAGGAAGCTCGCCCCGGGCTCCTGCGTGATGCGGACCACGATGCGGTCCGAGAGGACGCGGGTGCCGCCGGTGACCGCGCTCCGGTCGCCGCCCGACTCGCGGATCACCGGGGCCGATTCGCCGGTGATCGCCGACTCGTCCACCGAGGCGACTCCCTCGACCACGTCGCCGTCGCCGGGGATCAGGTCGCCGGCCTCGCAGACCACCATGTCGCCGGGCCGCAGGTCGGGCGCGGGGACGCGCTCCTCGGCGCCAGAGGGGCCGACCCGGCGGGCCATCATGTCGCTGCGCGTCGCCCGGAGCGCGTTGGCCTGCGCCTTCCCGCGGCCCTCCGCGACGGCCTCCGCGAGGTTCGCGAACAGCACCGTCAGCCACAGCCAGGCGGCGACGACCGCCGTGAACCACAGGTCCTCGGTACGACCCCGGAGGAGATCGGCGATCAGGATGCCGGTCGTGACGGCGCTGCCGATCTCGACGACGAACATGACGGGGTTGCGCACCTGGACCCGGGGGTCGAGCTTGCGCAGGGCGCCGGTGAGCGACGGGACGAGGATGTCGCGCGTGAGCAGGGCGCGGGGGGAGCGCACGGTCGCCGTGGTCACGAGCGCGCCGGCGGGCCGGCCAGCCGGTCCAGGTCGAGGTTGAGCAGGAGCACGTTGACGCCGCTCTCACCGAGGAAGCCGAGGGAGCGGCCCTCCGTGTTGTCGTCGATCAACTCGAGCACGCGCCCCTCGGGCACATCGCGGACGGCCGCGACGCGAGCCGCCTGCAGGCGGGCGTTGGCGACCGAGACGTGCGGATCGATCCCCGACGCGGAGGTGGTGATCATGTCCACGGGCAGGTCCTCCGCGCGCAGGCCGGGGTTGTGGGGACGCTCGAGGGCGAGCGCCTGGGCGATGTAGCCGTCCACCGCATCCCTCAGCGCCAGGGTGTTCGGGCCGAGGTTGGCGAAGGTGGTCGCCGACGGGTTGTAGGCCGGCGTCGTCGCCGACGGACGGGAGTGGAAGTAGGCCGGCGAGGTGAAGACCTGGCCCGCCAGCTCGGACCCGACGACCTCGCCCTCGAGGCTCACGAGGCTGCCGTCGGCCTTGGCGGGGAAGAGCACCTGCGCGACGCCGGTCATCGCGAGCGGGTAGGCCAGGCCCAGCAGCACCGTGAAGACGACGATCATCCCCGCAGCGGTGGCCAGCGGCCGGAGGAATCGGCGCATCAGAAGGGGCTCCCCGAGAGCTCGGTGGCGATCGGCCCGAGGGCGAGCGCCGGGATGAAGTTGAGGGCCGCGACCAGGAGGATCACGAAGATCAGGGTCGCGACGAACGTGGGTGTCGTCGTGCGCAGGGTGCCCGCGCTGAAGGGTGCCACCGGCTTGTGTGACAGGGCACCCGCCAGGGCCAGCACGGCCAGGACCGGGGCGAAGCGGCCGAGCATCATCGCGATCCCGCCCATCGTCGCCGAGAATTCGGTGGCCCCGTAGCCGGCGAAGGCGCTGCCGTTGTTGTTCCACTGGGACGCGTAGGCGTAGAAGGCCTCCGAGAACCCCTGCGGACCGGCGTTGAAGATCGACGCCGTGCCGGCGCTCGTGGTCACCGCGATCGCCAGCATCACCAGCAGCCCGATCGGCACGACGAGGACGCCGATCATCGTCAGCTTGATCTCCCGGGCGCCGATCTTCTTGCCCAGGTACTCCGGCGTGCGCCCCACCATCAGGCCGGCGATGAAGACCGCGACCACGATGAACAGCAGCATCCCGTAGAGGCCCGAGCCGACGCCGCCGGGGGCGACCTCGCCGATCGTCATGAGGGCGAGCGGCACCGCGCCGCCGGCGCCGGTGAGGGCGTCGTGGCCGGCGTTGACGGCTCCGGTCGAGGTGCCCGTGGTGACGGCGGCGAACAGCGCGGAGCTGACCGGGCCGAAGCGGACCTCCTTGTCGCTCATGTTGCCGCCGGCCTGGTCGCCGGTCGCCGACAGCTCGACACCGGTCGCCTGGAGCACCTCCGACCCGCGCTGCTCGAGCGGCGTGACGACCGCGATCGCGACGACCAGGATGGTCATCATCGCCGCGAAGACGGCCCAGCCCTGGCGGCGCGAGCCGACCATCAGGCCGAATGTGTAGGTCAGCGCGAAGGCGAGGACGACCTCCCAGAAGAGCTCGAGGTAGTTCGTGAGCGGCGTCGGGTTCTCGAAGGGGACGGCCGAGTTGGAGTTGTAGTAGCCGCCACCGTTGGTGCCCGCGTGCTTGATCGCGACCTGCGAGGCCACCGGGCCGCGGTAGATCGACTGGGTGAGCGGCCGGCCGTCCTCGCCGGTGACGCCGAGGGTCCGCGCCTCGAGGGTCTGGTAGGTGACCGGGTCGTCGAGGGTCTGGATCACGCCCTGCGAGCCGAGCGCGATGCCGAGGACGACGGCGATGGGCAGGAGGATGTAGAGCGTGACCCGCACGAGGTCGGCCCAGAAGTTGCCGAGATCGCCGGAGCCGCGCCGCGCGAAGCCGCGCACCACGGCCGCCATGATGGCGATCCCGACAGCGGCCGACGCGAAGTTCTGGACCGCGAGACCGGCCATCTGGCTGAGGTACGAGAGCGTCGACTCACCCCCGAAGAACTGCCAGTTGGTGTTGGTGAGGAAGCTCGCCGCGGTGTTGAAGGCGATGTGCCAGCTCATACCCGGGTAGTCGTTCGGGTTGAGCGGGAGGTGACCCTGGAGGCGGAGGATCGCGTAGAGCAGCGCGAAGCTCGCCGCGCTGAATGCCAGCACGGCGCCGGCGTAGGCCTTCCAGCCCTGCTCGCGCGCCGGGTCGATGCGAAGCGCGCGGTAGATCAGGCGCTCGAGCGGTCCGAGCACCCGCGACACGCCGGGGATGCGCCGGTTCTCGAGCACGCGGTGCATGTAGATGCCGAGCGGCGGGGTGAGCGCCGTCACCACGAGCAGGAACACGACGATCTGGGCGATCCCGTTGCCCGACATCAGAAGCGCTCCGCCCGGAAGAGGGCGTAGCAGAGGTAGACGAACAGGACGGCCGCGAGCGCGAGGGCGGCGATGTCGCCGGCCCCCATCAGCTGACCTTCCCGATCAGCCAGACGGACGCGAACAGCAGCCCGAAGACCCCGAGGGCGATGGCGATCGCGGCGATGTCTCCCATGCACCGGACGCTAGGAGCGCGCGTCTCAGGGAGGCCTAAAGGACCTCGGGGGGCGGCGTAAAGATCCCGTCAAACCCGCAGGCGGTACCCCACCCCCGTCTCGGTGATCAGGTGCGCCGGGCGGGAGGGGTCGGCCTCCAGCTTGCGGCGCAGGTTGCCCATGTAGACCCGCAGGTAGTGGGTCTCGGTGGAGTAGCCGGGGCCCCACACGGCCACGAGGAGGGCCCGGTGGGTGAGCACCCGCCCCGGATGGCGGGCGAGCTCGGCGAGCAGGCCGTACTCGTGCGGGGTGAGGTGCACGGTCTCGCCGCCACGGCGCACCTCGCGCAGGGCGAGATCGACCGTCACCTCGCCGAAGGCCACCTCGGGCTCCTCCCCGGCGGGCGCCACGGCGCGCCGCATCGCCGCCCGCACGCGCGCCAGCAGCTCGCCGACGGCGTAGGGCTTGGTGATGTAGTCGTCGGCCCCGGCGTCGAGCGCGGCGATCTTCTCGGTCTCCTCGTCCACGGCGGAGACCACCACGATCGGCACCTGGGTCCACTCGCGCAGCCGGCGGCAGACCTCCACCCCGGTGCCGTCGGGGAGCACGAGGTCGAGCACGACGGCGTCGGGCGGAAGGAGGGCCGCCGCCTCGATCGCCGATGCGGCGGTCCCCGCCGTGGCCACCTCGTAGCCGGCCGCTGCGAGGGCCGCGCTCAGGCCGCGGAGCACCTGCGGCTCGTCGTCGACCACGAGGATCCTGGCAGCCCCGGTCACGAATCCTCCACCAGCGCGGGAACCGCCGCCGGCGCGAACGAGAGGACGAACCGCGCGCCCCGCGCGCCCCCGCCGGCAGCGACCTCGAGCGTCGCCCCCTGGGCCTCGGCGAGCCCCCGCGCGAGCGCGAGCCCGACGCCGGTCCCGCCCGCGCGGCCGCCGGAGACGAAGGGGTCGAAGGCGCGCCCGGCGACCGCGGGGTCGAGGCCCGGACCCGAGTCGGCGACGGAGATCGCGACGCGACCGCCCACGACGTCCGCCTCCACATGGACCGGCGGCGCCCCGTGACGGACCGCGTTGTGGAGCAGGTTGACGAGGATGCGCTCGCAGAGGACCGGGTCTGCCCGCACGAGCGGCAGCGAGGAGGGCGCGCTCGTGGTGATCGTGGCGCCCCCCACCAGGGGCGCGGCGGCGTCGAGCGCCCCGGCCACGATCTCGGCGGGGGCGCACCAGTCCATGCGCGCCACCAGCGCCCCCGCCTCCAGGCGCGAGAGGTCGAGCAGGTTGGCCACGAGCCGGTCGAGACGTGCGGTCTCGTCCGTCATCACCTCGAGCAGCGCGGCCTCCCCGGGGGCGTGCCCGCCGCGGACCGAGAGGGCGTCGGCGGCCGTCCGGATGGCCGTCAGCGGGGTGCGGAACTCGTGGGAGACGCCGTGCAGCAGGGCCGTCTTCAGCCCGTCGCTGCGCCGCAGCGCCTCCGCCTCGAGCGCCGCCGCGATCAGCCCGCCGCGCTCGACGGCGACGGCCACGAGGCCGGCCACGGCGGTCGCGAACCCCGGGGTCGCCCAGCGCGGCTCCTCCCCGTCGGCCGCGGGCCCCACCTCGAGCAGGCCGAGCGCCCGCCCGCCGGCCACCAGGGGGACGGTGAAGCCGGCCGCGGAGGGCACCAGCGACGTGGGCGCCCGCGCGGCGCCGCCCGCGCCGGAGCCCTGGCGCAGGATCGCGCACCGCTCCACCCCGAGGGCCCGTGCGGCCACCCGGGCCACCTCGTCGTCGGAGGCCTCGGTGCCGACGCCGCCGAGCACCGCCTGCGCCATGCGCGCCAGCAGCTCGGCGTCGCGGCGGCGCTCCTCGCTCTCGCGCCGCTGGCGCCGGAAGCCCTCGGCGAGGTAGCCGGTGATGACCGCCGTGGCCGCGAAGACCGCCAGCGAGATCCAGTCGCGCGCGTCGGCGATCGTCAGGGTGTGGACCGGCGGTACGAAGAAGAAGTTGAACGCGGCCGCCGACCCGAGCGCCGTGGCGAGCCCGGGCCGCAGTCCGTACGCGCCGCTCACCAGCAGCACGAGCAGCTGGAAGCACACCGCCATCGAGAGGACGTTGACCTGGCCGCTCACCAGCTCCACGAGGCCGGTCACGATCGCCACTCCGGCGAGACCGGCCACGTAACCGGCGGGGCGGGCGCGATTGAGCGCGGCGAGGGTCTCCACCCGCCCACGGTAGCGCCTGGCACCGGTCGGGCGGGCCCGCGCGCGGCCACCGGCCGCACCTCCGTCCCCGCGGGCCGGGCCGCGGGGACACGGTGGCCTCACGAGCCCCGGGACCATGCCCTAGTTTGCTGCCCGTGCAGCGACATGCGGAGGGCCCGATCGGCAGCGCGGGGGCGGGTTCCCCCCCGCCGGTGAACCGCGCGAACATCCGGCGGATCCTGTCGCTCTTCCACCCCTACCGGATGCGGCTGGGAGCGGTGCTCGGGCTGATCGTCTTCTCGGCCGGCCTCGACATCATCTCGCCGTTCCTGTTGAAGGCGATCCTCGACACCGCCCTTCCCGAGCGCGACGACGCGCTGCTGACCATGCTGGTGGGCGGGATGATCGGCATCGCCGTCGTGGGCGGCGTGCTCGGCGTCTACCAGACGCTCCTGTCCAACCAGGTCGGCCAGCGGGTGATGCACGACCTGCGCTCGGCCGTCTACCGCCACCTCCAGCGCCTGTCGCTGGCCTTCTTCACCCGCACGCGCACCGGTGAGGTGCAATCGAGGATCGCCAGCGACATCGGCGGAGTGCAGAACGTGGTCACCTCGACCGCCACGTCGATCGTCTCGAACGCGACCACGGTGCTGGCGAGCGTGATCGCCATGTTCGTGCTCGACTGGCGGCTGGCGGTGTTCTCGCTCGGGCTCCTGCCCTTCTTCGTGATCCTCACCCGCCGCGTCGGCGCGCAGCGCAAGGAGATCACGACGACGCGCCAGGAGACGATCGCCGACATGTCGAGCATCGTGCAGGAGTCGCTGTCGGTCTCGGGCATCCTGCTCGGCAAGACCATGGGCCGCTCCGACGCCCTCGCCGAGCGCTTCCAGAGCGAGTCGGCCCGCCTCGCCGAACTCGAGGTGCGCCAGCGGATGGCCGGCCGCTGGGTGATGGCCTCGATCGGCATCGCCTTCGCCGTGATGCCGGCCGCCGTCTACTGGTTCGCCGGCCAGTCGTGGGTCGGCTCGGCCGTCTCGATCGGCACCGTGGTGGCCTTCACCACCCTCCAGACGCGCCTCTTCCGCCCGATCATGTCGCTGCTGAACGTCCAGATCGACATCCAGACCTCACTGGCGCTGTTCGACCGGATCTTCGAGTACCTCGACCTCCCCGTCGACATCCGCGAGCGCGAGACGCCGGTCGTGCTCGACCGGACCACCCTGCGCGGCGACGTCGCCTTCGAGGACGTGTGCTTCCGCTACGACGAGGAGCGCTGGACCCTCGACCACGTCTCGCTGACCGTGCCCGCGGGCACCACGACGGCGATCGTGGGCGAGACCGGATCGGGCAAGACGACGCTCGGCTACCTGGTCGCCCGCCTCTACGACGCCGACTCCGGCCGGGTGACGATCGACGGCGTGGACGTGCGCGACCTCTCCTTCGAGTCGCTCGCCGACGCGGTCGGGGTGGTGTCGCAGGAGACCTACCTGGTGCACGCGACCGTGCGCGAGAACATCCGCTTCGCCCGCCCCGAGGCCACCGACGAGGAGGTCGAGACGGCCGCCCGCGCGGCGCAGATCCACCACGTCATCGCGAGCCTCCCGGACGGCTACGAGACGGTCGTCGGGGAGCGCGGCTACCGCTTCTCAGGGGGCGAGAAGCAGCGGATGGCGATCGCCCGCACGGTGCTGCGCAACCCCCCGATCCTCGTGCTCGACGAGGCGACGAGCGCCCTCGACACCGAGACCGAGCGCGCCGTGCAGATCGCGCTGGAGCGCCTCTCGGAGGGGCGCACCGTGATCGCCATCGCCCACCGTCTCTCGACCGTGCGCGACGCCGAGCAGATCGTCGTGCTCGAGAGCGGTCGCGTCGTGGAGCGCGGATCGCACGACGAGCTCGTCCTGGCCGGCGGGCGCTACGGGGCGATGCTGGCCGGCTCCGGGGAGCTCGAACCCGCCTGATGGCGCCGGGATCCCCCCATGGGGATAGGGTGGTCGCAGAGCCCCACTTATCCCGGAGATGACGTGATGTCACGCGCCCGCGGTTCCCGAGTCCTCACGGTCGCGGTGGCCGCGGCCCTCGCGGCGGGCACGCCCGCGGTCGCCGGCGCCACCGTCTCCACCGGCCACTCCGGCTGGTCGTGGTCGAACCCGTCGCCCCAGGGGGAGGGCATCGCCGACCTCGCCTTCGCCGGGACGACCGGGTACGCCGTGGGGGGCTTCGGGACGCTGCTGCGCTCGACCGACGCCGGTTCCACCTGGACGGGGCTGCCGTCGGCGACGGTGCAGGACCTGACGCGCGTCGACACCGTCGGGGCGACGGGTGTCGTGACCAGCGGCGCCTGCGCCGTCCGGCGCTCGGGCGACTCCGGGGCCACGCTCGGCCCGATCGACGTGGGCGGCGGGGACACCGGCTGCGGCAGCTCCGTCCTCGCGGTCGCCTTCGCCGACGCCTCCAACGGCCTGATCCTCTTCGGTTCCGGCGTGATCCTCGGCACCGCCGACGGCGGCCTGAACCTCTCGCGGCGCACGCCGATACCGGGCTCGCCCACCGACCTCGTCGCGGTCTCCCCCACGACCGCGTTCGCCACGAGCACGAACGCCGTCTACCGGACGGTCGACGCGGGCGCGTCGTGGACGCTCGTGGCCGTGGTGCCACGCGTCCTGCGGTCGCTCACCTTCGCCTCGGCGTCGGTCGGGTACGCGGTGGGCGACGGCGGGACCGTGCTGAGGACGACCGACGGCGGCGCCAACTGGGTGCCGGTCCCGACCGCCCCCGGCGGTGACCTGCGACGCGTCGCGTGCGCCGACGAGAACCTCTGCCTGTTCACCACCGCCTCCGGCGCGAGCATCATCCGCACCCCCGACGCAGGGGCGACCTACACCCAGGTGACGGCGGCGGCCAGCCCGATCCGGGCGATCGCGTTCGCATCGGCGACGCGGGCCGTCGCCGCCGGCGACGGCGGGGTGACCGTCCTGTCGGACGACGGCGGTAGCACCTGGCGCACGACGAGCGGCGCGATCACCGGCCGGATCGCCGCGATCGGCGCCGGCGCGGGCGGGTTCGCCTACGCCACCGGCCCGGCCGCGGTGTCCCTCACGGCCGACGGCGGCGAGACCTGGAAGTCGGTGGGCATCCCGACGGCGCGCGCCATCGCGCGCGCGACCTTCGCCGACGCCCTCACCGGCTACGTCCAGGACGACGGAGGCACTCTCCGCCGCACCGTCAACGGCGGGGCGAGCTGGCAGATCCTCGATCCGGGTCCGGCGACGGGGCCCCTGCAGGACATCGTCACGCTCGGAGCGGGACGCGTCCTGCTGGTCACCGCCGGCGGCATCGCACGATCGGTGGACGGCGGCGAGACCTTCTCGCTGGTCCGCTCGCCGGTGCTGCGCCGGACCCCGGTGATCCGGAGGGGCATCATCGACGCCACCGGCGCCGGGCGGCGCGCGTTCATCGTCGGCCGGGCCGGCCTGCTGGTCACCGCCGACGCGGGCGCGACGTGGAAGCAGGCGCGGCTGCCGCGCGTCGGAGGACGGACCCCCACGATCGCCGGCGCGGACTGCATCGCCCCCCGCACGTGCTGGATCGCGACGACCGGCTCGCGTCTCTACCGGACGAGCACCGCGGGCACGCGCTGGGTCGAGATCACCCCGGCCCTGGGAGTCGCCCTGCGGAACGTCGCGGGCATCGCGGCGGCCGGACCGTCGCAGGCCTACGTCACCCTGCGGGCGACCGCCTCGGCCCCGGGCGGCCAGGGGGTTGCGCTGCACACGGCCGACGGCGGCCTCTCGTGGACCCCCGAGCTGGTCAGCCGGGACGCGGTCGGGGCGCTCGACGCGGTCGCCGGGCGGGCATGGGCCCTCTCCGGGGAGGGGCGCATCTTCACGACCGCGACCGGGGGCCGCACCGCGGTGCCGAGCGTGCTGACCCTGAGGGCCTCGCGCACGACCATCCGCCGTCCGGCGACGATCACCCTGACCGGCCGGCTGGCGGGCGCCCAGGGCGGTGAGCAGGTCACGCTCCACGCCTCCTCCCTCTCGCCGCGCGTGCTCACGGTGGCCTCGAACGGATCGTTCAGCGCGACGATCCGGATCAGGCGGACGACGACCTTCGTCGCCCAGTGGGCCGGCGACGGCGTACGCACCGGCGACGGTACCCGGGCCCTGGTGGTGCGGCGGCGCTGACGGGGTGGGGGCCCGCCCTCAGGG
>JAEMRL010000335.1 GCA_016463385.1 Thermoleophilia bacterium | reverse complement strand
TCCATCGCGAGCACCAGGTCGAGGCGCGCGAAGTCGCCGGCCGCGAACTGCCGGGCGCGGCCGGTCATCTCGACGCCGCGCGCGCGGGCCTCCGCGCTCGCCCGGGCGTCGGGTGCGTGGCCCACGTGCCAGTCGCCCGTGCCGGCGCTCTCGACGAGCACCTCCTCCTCCAGCCCGGCGGCGGCGATCCGGTGGCGCATCACCGCCTCACCCGTCGGCGAGCGGCAGATGTTGCCCAGGCAGACGAAGGAGAGGCGGACCGGCAGGGAGGAGCCCTACTTCTCCGACTCGGCGGCGGCCTTCTCGGCCTCCTCGCGGCCCTTCAGCTCGTCGCGCAGCTTCGATTCGCGCCCCTTCGCCCGCGCGCGGGAGATCATCAGGTAGCGGACGCCCACCACCGCCAGCGCGCCGACGATCGCGCCGATCAGCGAGCTGGCGCGGAAGTTCGGCGCGTCAACGTCGAGGGTCCGCTCACCCGCGTGGGCCGCGCTGCTGTTGCCGATCACGATGCCCAGGGTCAGCAGGTTGGGCAGGGCGAGCACGACGGCCGCGAGCGCGATCCACCCGCGCGCCTTCCACGAGCGCCGTCGCCGGATGGCGAAGGTGAGGATCATCAGCGGCAGGAACGTGAAGACGAAGCCGTAGAAGAGCCCGATGCCGATGCCGGCGCTGAGGCTGCCGTCGACCTGGTCGCCGACGCGGTGCGACCACCAGCGCGGCAGCGCCGCGGCGGCGATGAACCAGGCGATCACGATGCCGACCAGGGCTCCGCCCCAGATCAGCACGCGCCTCTTGAGCGACGGCCGCGGAGCCTCGGGCTCGCGGGTCGGCGCGTCGCGGTTCTCGCTCACCCGGTGATTCTGACCATCGGCACGGCGTTTCGCCAGCCACCCCCTCTATCGTGACCCGGTGCCCGAGGGTCAGGTCAGCCACCGCAACGCCATCCGGTTCACGGCCGCGCTGGTGGGGCACGAGCTGACGCGGGTCGAGGCGCCCGAGCCGCGCCTCACCGCGCAGCGGATCCCCGAGCGCCTCGCGGGCGACCGCGTCACCGGGGCCGAGGCGGTCGGCAAGCACCACCTGCTGCGCTTCGAGAGCGGACGCGTGCTGCACTCGCACCTGATGATGAGCGGCGTGTGGCGCCTGATGCCGGCCGGTCGCCCGCCTCGCCCCGGAGGGCTGTTCCTGGCGCTGTGGACCACGCGGCACGTGGCCTCCCTCTACCGCTGCCCCAACGTGCGCCTGCTCGAGCCCGGGGAGCCGCTGCCGCGGGGGCTGCGCGCGACCGGCCCGGACCTACTCGATCCGGCCGTCGACCCGGGGGCGGCGGCCGGGGCGCGGCTCGCCCGCGTGGAGCCCACCCGCCAGGTCGGCGACGCGCTGATGGACCAGCGGATCGTCTCGGGCATCGGCAACGTCTACAAGAGCGAGACCTGCTTCCTCACCGGCATCGATCCCTGGCGGCCGGTCGGAAGCCTCAGCGACGAGGAGGCCACCGCGCTCGGCGCGACGGCCTCGCGGCTCCTGGCCGAGGGCGTCGCCGACGGCGGGCCGATCCGCACCTGGCGCCCGCCGGACGCCCCGCCCTGGACCCGCGAGCGCACCTGGGTCTACGGCCGCCGGGGCAAGCCGTGCCGGCGCTGCGGCACACCGGTGCGCTCGCGCGGCCAGGGCGACGCCAACCGCACCACCTACTGGTGCCCGACCTGCCAGACCTGAGCCGGGGGCGGCTCAGTAGACCTGGGTCGGCTCCAGGTCCTCGCGTCTCTTGCGCCGCATGGCGTAGATCTGCTCGTTGACCTCGGCGCCGATCAGCAGGGACACGCAGGTCAGGAAGAGGAAGATCAGGTAGATCGCCGTCGTCCCGAGGGCGCCGTAGACCGTGCGGTACGAGTCGAAGTTCTCGACGTAGATGGCGAACAGGCGCGTCACCCCGACCCAGAGCGCCACCCCGACGAGAGCGCCGGGCAGCGAGGCGAGCAGCCGGCGACGCGGGGCGTTCGGGCCGAAGTGGTAGACGGCGACCGTGAACACCAGAAGGCTGGCCGTGCCGGTCAGGTAGAGGAGCCGGCCCGCGACGTTGGGCGCCCCCTTGCCGAAGATGGCCTCGGCGACGCTCTCCACCAGGCGCGAGCCGCCGATGAGGGCCATCGTGGTGGCGACCACGAGGAAGCTGGTCGCGATCGCGATCAGGAGGGCCGCCAGCTTGCCGCGCACCCACGGGCGGTGCTTGACGCCGCGCACGCGGTCGAGACCGCCGACGAGCGCGCCCATCACGTTGGCCGAGACGTAGAGGGCGCCGATCAGGCCGATGATCAGGAAGGTCGCCGCCTGGCCGGTGTTGGCGGTCGCGGAACGCAGCGCCGAGCGCAGCAACTGGCGCAGCTCCACGGGGATCGCGTTGTCGGCGTCGTCGGCGAGGAACTCGTCGAAGGTGTCCGGCTCGGCGACGAGCCCGATGATCGAGACCAGGACGAAGAGGAACGGCACCGTCGCGAGGAAGGCGTTGTAGGCGAACTGGCTGGCGACGCCCGTGATGTCGTCGGTGACCGAGCGGCGGGTCGTGCCGAGGACCACGTCGCGGAACCACACGGCCAGGCGGCGGATCGGCGCTCCGATCGAACGCGCGCGCGACTCCTGGGTGGGCACGGTACTCATCGGGGCTGGATATCCCCCCGCGGAGCCGGGCGCAACCCGGCGCTCCGCCGCGAGTCGAGCCCGAGGACTCCCCCAATGGCCTGGTCCCGGGGCTCCGGCCCATCCCCTCGGGGGGCGAACCGGGGCCCCGGCACGGGCAGACTCCCGATCGAGGGTCGTCCTACTGCCCCCGCGCGGCAGTTCGGAGGCACGAGGCGCTCGGGCACAGCGCTTCGTGATTTCTGGGCATCGCTCCCCCGATTGTGTGGTCGAGCGTCGGGGCGGCCCTCACCTCTTCCCCCGTTCCCGGGGGGAGCCGCTATCGTGGCCGCGTGGTCATCGGCTTCGTCGGTGCCGGCCTCATGGGCTCGGGCATGATCCGCAACCTGGCGGCGGCCGGACACGAGGTGCGGCTCTACACGCGCACCCCCTCCCGCGCGGAGGGCCTCCCGGTGACCCGGGTGACATCCATCGCCGAGGCGGTCGACGGAGCCGATCTCGCGTGCTCGTGCGTCACCGACTCGCCGGACGTGACCGAGGTGGTCACGGCGATGCTGGGCGCCGCCGCGCCGGCGCCGGTGCTGGTCGAGATGAGCACCATCGCCCCGGCCGTCGCGCGCGAGCTCTCCGCACTCTGCGCCGAGCGGGGCGTCGCCTATCTCGACTGCCC
>JAEMRL010000334.1 GCA_016463385.1 Thermoleophilia bacterium | reverse complement strand
CCCGGCACCCCCAGGATCGTCCCGATGGAGACGATCGGGCTCGAGGGGCAGATCACGATCGCCTCGGCGGAGGCGATCGCCTCGAGCAGGCCGGGGGCCGGACGGGCCTCGGCGATGCCGGCCATCTCGATGGCGTCGATGTCCGCCGCGGCGCCGTCGCGAACCAGGTACTCCTGGAAGGTGAGGACCCCACCGGGGGTCGTGATCCGGGTGCGCACCGGGTCGTCGCTCATCGGCAGCAGCGTCGCCTCGACGCCTAAGCGCGCGCAGATCTCGGCGGTGATCGCGGTCAGGCCCACCCCCTCCCCCATGCGCAGGGTCCGGTGGATGTGCGTGGCCAGGTCGCGATCCCCCAGGCCGAACCACGACTCGCGGCCATAGGTCGCCAACCCCTCGAGACACCGGAACGTGTCGTCGGCGTACCCCCACCCGCGCTCTGCCACGACGCCCGCGAGCACGTAGGTGCAGATGTCGAGGTCCGGGCAGACGCGCAGCCCGTAGAAGTCGCCGTCGTCGCCGGTGTTGACCACCGCGACCAATCCGGCCTGGCCGTGGATCCGGGCCAGCCCGTCCACCATTTTGGAGCCGCCCGTGCCCCCCGAAAGGGCGAGGATCACGTGCGGCGAGCGTTCAAGAGGATGCTCACGGTGGCACCGGGGAGTCTACCAACCGGGCTCCCCCCGGGCCGCGCCGGGCCAGGACGAGCCAGAGCCCGAGCGAGACGCCCACCAGGCCGATCAGCAGGCGCGCCGTCGGCTCCTCTCCCAACAGCGGCCACGCGCTCGCCACGCCGATCACCGGGATGAGGAAGAACCACGCCGACACCTCCGAGGCGGGCGCCCGGGTCAGCGCGAGGTAGAAGAGCGCAAGGGGGGCCGCCGACCCGACGACGCCGAGGCCGAGGATCAGGGCGGCCTCGCGCCAGCCGGCCGCCGGGGCCGCCTCGTCGGCGAGCGCTCCCGCGCAACCGAGCACGATCCCGCCCACCGCCATCTGCCAACCGGCCAGGGCGAGCGGGTCGGCACTGCCGCGCACGCTCCGCGAGGCCACCACCGTGCCCACGCTCCAGGCGAGCGCTCCACCCACCACGACAAGGGCATCCACCGAGAGCTCCGCCGGCCACAACGGCCCCTCCCAGACCACGCACGCCGCCCCGGCCAGTCCGAGCGCCAGACCGGTCCACTGACGCGGCCCGAGGCTCTCGTCCAGCAGGAGTGTCGCCAGGACCGCCACGAAGAGGGGGTCGGTGTTGGCGAGCACCGCCGACAGGCCGGCGCCTGCGTGGGCGATGCCCCAGAAGGTGGCGCCGTAGAACAGCACGGTCTGGGTGAGGGCCAGCCAGCCGACCGCCACCGCCCCGACCCGGGGCCGGATCGGCCGCCGCGCGAGCGCGAGGACGCCCAGCAGGAGAACACCGCCGACCGCCAGTCGCGCGCCGGCCGCGCTGAGCGGGGGCCAGGTCTCGACCAGCCACGCCGAGGGCACGTAGGCGATCCCCCAGCACAGCATCGCCGCGATGCTGAGGGTGCTGCTCGCTCTGGCGATTGTTCCCCCTCGACGGTCGGCGGGCCGGATCATGACGCACCGCGCGAGGATCCCTCCTCAGCGGGCCTGCGAGAGCCCTTCACCGCCCCCTCCCCAGGCACTTTGTGCGTATCGGCACATGCACTCCGCAACACGGTGAAACCCCATGAAACAGGGGATCTCAGGGTCCCGTCAGGCCGGTAGAGACGCCACCGATGGCGTTGACGGTCCTGGGTACGTGACATATGCTGCTTGCATCGCTTGCCAGTGATGGCTCGCGACTCTGCCCCCGCTTCGGCGGTGTGGCAGATGTCCGATTCATCAGCAGCACGCGACTTGTGCAGCTGCCCTTTACCGATGAAGGGGGAAGTCCGTCTATGGCCGAGCAGTTCGCCGTGACGCAGATCCCGGGCGCGGAGACGGGGGAAATCCCGCCGTCGCCCGTCGACCGTGACGAGAAGACCGCGTTCATTTATTCGCTGGTCGACCCGATCTGGGACATCGACACTCTGCCGCTGACCTACACCAACTCGCGTTGGTCAGCATTCTTCTACCGCGCTGACGAGAAGCAGCTTCGTCGCGTTCTTCCCGACTGCCTTGACCTCGAGGACGACATCGTCGAGTTCTGGTACGTCGACCACAACCACACCATGCTCGGCCCGTACGGCGAGATGGGTGTGACCGTGGCCGCCAGCCACAAGGCCGGCGACGGCCGTACGCTGTACGCCGGCTACTACCCGTACATGTACCTGACCCAGGACGCCGCGATCGACGCTGGTCGCGTGCTCGGCTTCCCGAAGAAGGAAGCCTTCATCCGCGTGCTCGAGCACGGCGGGGCGCCCGACGACGGTTACGGCGTCATGGACGGCAAGAACTACCAGTTCGACTACTTCTCGTTCCTCATGATCCGGAACGGGTACGTGCTCCACTCGGCGACGGGTAAGTACGACGACGCCGACCTCTCCGCGAAGCCTGCTTTCTACGGCAACACGGAGTACGGCCGGATGAACATGAAGGTCGTCACCGCGCCGGACCTCTCGAACTCCGAGTGGCAGCTCGTCTACCTGCCCTCGCTGGTGACCAAGGACCTCGCGACGGCCATGGGCCGCCCCGACACCGAGGGTTCGCACCGCTTCCAGGTGAAGCCGGAGTCGATCCGCACCGCCAGCCCGGACAGCATCAACTGGTTCATGCAGGCCACGCCGTACGACAACCTCGGGCACGAGCTTCCGCCCAAGGAGATGATCGGCCTCATGACCTTCAGCTTCGACCTGATCATCCCGGCAGGCGAGGTCCCCTGGACCGAGACCTACACCCGGGACGCGACCTGGGCGGGCGCGGCCAAGCCGTACCGCTTCGGTCTGCGGCACCGCTTCCCGAAGCCCATCGGCCTCGGCGCGTAGGCGAAAAGGTCAGATCGTGTTCACGCGTGACGGGGGCTCCCCGCACTTCAGGGTTGTCCCCGTCACGGTGACGTCATTCCAAGGAGGAACAGCGCAATGGCGCAGCTGAACGTCACGAGCGTTCCGTGGATCGACTCCGGCGACGCTCCGCCGCTTGCCCTTGACCGGGACAAGCGCGACATCATCTCGCAGGGCATCGCGGACCCGCTGGTCGACTACGACATCGTCCCGCTGACCTACACCAACTCGCGTTGGTCGGCGTTCTTCTACCGGGTGGACGAGGCGGCTCTCCGTCGCATCCTCCCGAAGTGCCTCGAGCTCGAGGACGACGTGGTCGAGTTCTGGTACGTCGATCACCTTCACACCGGTCTCGGCCCGTACGGCGAGATGGG
>JAEMRL010000333.1 GCA_016463385.1 Thermoleophilia bacterium | reverse complement strand
GGGAGGCCGATTCGCTCGCCGCCACGGCCGGCGTGGCCCCGGCGGCCGACACGCCGCCGCCGCCGACGCCCGAGCAGTCGCAGGCCGTCGCCGAGGTCGAGCGCCTGATGGACTCCGGCGGCGGCCCGCTGCTGCTCCACGGGGTGACCGGCTCGGGCAAGACCGAGGTCTACCTCCGGGCGATCGAGGCCGCGCGCGCCCGCGGACGGGGGAGCCTCGTCCTGGTGCCCGAGATCGCGCTCACGCCGCAGCTGCTCGGCCGCCTGAGGGCCCGGCTCGGCGAGGGGATCGCGATCTGGCACTCGGCACTCACGCCGGCCCAGCGGGCCGCCGAGCACCGCCGCGTCCGCGAGGGCGCCGCCGACGTGGTGCTGGGCGCGCGGAGCGCGGTCTTCGCGCCGGTCGTGCGCCTCGGCCTGGTCGTCGTCGACGAGGAGCACGACCCCTCCTACAAGCAGGACACCTCACCGCGCTACGACGCGCGCCAGGTCGCCGCCAAGCGGGCCCGGGCGGCCGGCGCCGCGGTCGTGTTCGGCAGCGCGACACCCCGCCCCGAGGCCTGGAACGCGCTTCCCCGGCTCACGCTCCCGGCGCGCGCCGACGGCTCGCGGCTCCCCGCGGTCGAGATCGTCGACATGCGCACCCAGGGAGCGGGGCCGGTCTCCCGGCCGCTCGCGGCGGCGCTCCACGAGGCGGCGATGCGGGGTGAGAAGGCGGTCGTCCTCGCGAGCCGCCGCGGCTTCTCGCTGATGGCGCTCTGCCGCGAGTGCGGGTGGATCGCCCGCTGTCCCGATTGCGACGTCGCCCTCGTCCAGCACTCGGCCCCTCGCCGGCTGGCCTGCCACCACTGCGGGCACGAGGAGCCCGTCCCCGGCATCTGCCCGGTGTGCGCGAGCACCGACGTTGTACGGCAGGGAACCGGGTCGCAGGGCGTCGAGGCCGCACTGGCGCGCCTGGTGCCCCGGGCGCGCCTCGTGCGGATGGACGGCTCGAGCGCCTCCGGGCGCGGCGCCGTCGCGCGGCTGCTCGCCGAGTTCTCGGCCCCGGGACCGGCCATCCTGCTGGGCACGCAGATGGTGGCCAAGGGGCACGACCTCCCCGACGTGACCGTCGCCGCGGCGGTCGACGCCGACGCGCCCCTGCAGCACGCCGGCTTCCGCTCGGAGGAGCGCGCCTTCTCCCTGATCGTCCAGCTCGCCGGTCGCGCCGGCCGGCGCGGCGAGCCGGCCCGGGTGATCGTGCAGGCCTACGAGCCCGCCGCCCGCGCGGTCCAGCTGGGGGCCCGGCACGCCGTCGAGGAGTTCCTGACCGGTGAGGTCGAGCGGCGCCGGGCCCACGCTCTGCCGCCCTTCGGGCACCTGGTCCGGGTGGTGCTCGACGGCGAGCGCCCGGAGGCGGTGGCCGGGTCGGCCATCGGTCTCGCCGAGGCGATGCGGGCGCGGGCGCCGGAGGTCGGCGTGCTCGGGCCGTCCCCGATGCACCGCCTGCGTGGCCGCACCCGGCGCGCGTTGCTGTTCAGCGCCCCGATCACCTCGGCGATCACGACGCCGCTGCGCGCCTGCCTCGACGCGCTCGACCCGGACCTGCGCCGGGCCGCGGTCCGCGCGGCGGTGGACGTCGACCCCCAGGACGCCTGAGACCGATGCGGCCAGGAGCGCGCCCGCCTTCGCAGGGGTGACAGCCGCCTCCGGCGATCTCGGCTGATTCCCCCGCGCGCCCGTGCGCGCGAGGGAAGTCGACAGGTTTCGCTACGCTTGCGTGCGGCCGTCCCCCGTCAAGGAGTCCCCGTCGATGCCGGTTCCCCGCCTTTTCGAGGCGTCAAGCGACCCGCGTGAGCAGTGGGTCCACGTCCTCGCAACACTCCTCGCCCTCGGCGGGCCGGAGACGAGGACCGCGCTGGTCGAGGAGATGTCGGGTGAGGCGCTGCCCGACGCCGACGCGATCCTGGTGCGCGAGCAGCGGCCGCTGACGGACGGTCTCCTCGGCGACATCGTGGCCCGCGGCGCCGGCTGGACGTTCGCGATCCAGGCGAGCCTGGCGTTCGACGGAGACGAGCAGGAGCGGCTGGCCGCGACCTACGACGCGCTCACCGAGACGGCCGACAAGTGCATCGTCATCGCGGTCACGCCCGACCGCAAGCCTCCCGCGTCGGTCACCGCGGCCGCCGAGGGCGGGCGCAACATCCGCCACCGCAGCTGGCTCCGCGTGCGCGACTGGGTCCAGGAGCGTCCCGAGCGCGGCCGCGTCCAGGACGCCAACGACCTGATGCTGCTGCGGGAGGCCGAGTACTTCCTCACGCCCCGGGTGGCCGAGCTGTACCGCCTCGAGGGCCTCATGCCCATGGTCGAGCCGGCTCTGCGGCCGAGCCTCGCGGGCATGTTCTTCGACCTCAACGAGCTGGCGCCGGCGCCGCTGATCCAGAACGAGGCCGGCGCGGCGCGGGTGGCCTTCCCCCGCACCGGCGACGCGCAGGCGGAGATCTCGCTCAAGGGCGGTGGCCTGTCGCTCAACATCGCGAGCCCCGCCGCCGGCCCCGGCTTCGGCGCAGGCGCCGCCGGATGGCAGACGCTCTCGGTGACGGACGCCGGCGACTACCTCGCCGCCCGCGCCTGGGCCCAGACCACCGCACGCTCGCTCCTGCCGGCGCGACGCTAGGCGTGACCGCTGTCGCGGAAGGGACGCTCGCCGGGCCCTGGGAGCTCGGCGAGCGCATCGGCGGGGGAGGGCAGGCCGTGGTGCATCGCGCCCGGCACGCCGCGACCCGCGCACCCGCGGCGGTGAAGCTGTTCCACCGGTCGGTCTGGGCCGACCGGGCCTTCCGGGTGCGGTTCCGCCGCGAGTGCGACGCCCTCACGGCCCTCCGCCACCCGAACATCGTGCCGATCCTCGACTGCGGCGAGGACGACGGGCGCGGCTACCTCGCCATGTCGCTCGCGACCGGCGGCAGCCTCGCCGAGCGCCTCGTGGCCGGGCCGATGCGGCCCGCGCAGGCGCTCGGGATCCTCCGCGGCGTCGCGGCCGCCCTCGACGCCGCCCACTCCGCGGGGGTGCTCCACCGCGACGTCACCCCCGGCAACATCCTCCTCGACCCTGACGGGCCATGGCTGGCCGACTTCGGCATCGCCCGGCGCATCGACGCGACCGTCCTGACCGGCGAGGGCGAGCTGATCGGGACGGCGGGGTACATGGCCCCCGAGGTGATCGGCGGTGAGCGGGCCACCCCGGCCGCCGACCGCTACGCGCTGGCCGCCGTCGCGTTCCAGGCGCTCACCGGGCGGCGCGTCTTCGAGGCCGAGGGCATCGCCGGCGTCCTGTACGCGCACGCGC
>JAEMRL010000023.1:5355-13197 GCA_016463385.1 Thermoleophilia bacterium | reverse complement strand
TGGCGGTGCCGGCGATGCCGAGCACGGCGAGGGCCGCGAGGCCGGGGCTGAGGTGTCGCGTGATTGATCTCATGACACGAGGTTACGGCGGCGCCACCGGCCGCCGTAACCGCCGTTCGGACAGATCCCCGGCGCCCCTCGAACGATCCTTCCGCCCAGATCCTGACCGTACGGTCAGGATGTAAGAGTTCAGGTCGCCTCGACCGCCATCTCGCGCGCCGCCTCGGCCGCCTGGCGTGGCTCCGGGTACAGCGCGAGGAACCGGTGGGTGAGCTCCGAGGCGAGGGCCGCGAACATCAGGGCCGTCCCGAGCATCTCCAGGTTCTCCTCGATCAGGATGGTGACGTTGGACTCTGCGGTGAGCGAGAGCACCTCCAGCACCAGCACTCCGACGTAGCTCATCAGGCCGCCGACCGCGATGAACGCGATCGGCCGGGGGAGTTCCCGGACGGCGCGGAGCATCATCCAGATGAAGACGGCCGCGATCGGGGCGTACACCAGAGGCCACACCGAGACGTTCTCCGTACCGCCGCCGACCGCCACGCCCACGTCCTCGTGGATCGCGGCGATCTCTTCCGCGGAGAGCAGGAAGAACCCGGAGGCGATCCCCAGCCACTGGATGCTCGGGCGGTTCATCCGCGAGCCGGTCAGCCACATCCCGACGCACACCAGTCCCGCAGCGATGAGGAGCGACGAGCTCCACCACGCCGGGAGGTTCAACTCCGAGTCCATGTTGAACTGACGCGTGCCGGGGACGCCCTTGATGTAGCCGATGAAACCGAGGCTGAGGGCGACCTGCACGACCAGGAAGGCAGCGACCAGGCTCACGACCCAGCGGGGGATGAGTGCGCGGAACGTTTCCATGCATCCACCGTAGGCGCTGGTGTTACAAAATTGTACCCGTCCAACGAACAGGTTTCGGCGGAATCCCGGAAGGGAAAGGGCGCCGCGTGAAACCGCCTCCGGCACCGGGCGCCACGGCGCCCCCGCGGGCTCAGGAGATGCGGCGGAAGGGGGAGGTCGCGGCCCGCGTGGTGGCCGACGATCCGAGCGCCGCGCGGACCGAGACGACCGGCGTGCCGACGCGGATCAGCCGGGAGAAGCGGCCCGTCTTGGCGACGCGGACCGTGCCGATCGTGGTGATCCGGCTCTTGGCCTTGCGCTGCACCCGCACCAGCCGGCCCGCCTGGCTCTTGGGGAGCGTTCCGCTGACCTTCAGGAAGTTCCGCCCGCCCCTGCGCACGATCGCGAACGCCGGCTTCAGCTTCACACTCGCCTTGGGCGTCCCCGTGGGCCCGCCGCTGCCGCCGCCGGGGGGCGGCGGGGTCGTGGGCGTGCCCACGGTGACCGTCACGGTGGCGGGCGCGCTGGTGAGCCCTCGCGTGTCCCGGGTGGTGTAGCTGAACGTCGCGGTGCCGTTGAAGCCCGCCGGGGGCGTGAAGCGCGCCGTGGCGGCGAGGTCGGGCGTGCCGTCGGTGATCTGGACCGATCCGGCCGAGGGCGACCCGACGGCCTGGAAGGTCAGCCGGCCCGCGGTCGCCGTCTGCAGGCAGGTGGGCTCGGAGGTCTGGTCCTCGGTGCAGGTGGGCTTGCGCGAGCGCACCGAGGCGCCCACGAGCGTGCCCGACAAGGGGATGTCGACCGCTGTCCCGACGGGCGTCGCGACCGTCGCGGCGGCGGCGATCGCGCCCGGGATCACGATGCCGTTCTCGGTGATCACGTTGTTCGAGGTGTCGGTCTCGTCGTAGATGCGCGCCGGGTTGACCTCGGCGCGGAGCGCGTAGGTGCCGGGCGTCACATCGGTGACGTCGATCCACTGGTCGCCGAGCTGCGAGCCGTAGAAGTCGCCGCGGTCGGGGCTGATGCCCATGCGGATCGCGCCGGTCCAGTTGATCTCCGTCGGGCGGCAGAGCGTGGCGTCGTAGAAGGCGACGTCGCCCCAGCTGTCGTAGAGGCAGAAGCCCGCCGTGTTCTTCGAGGCGCTCTTCACCACCGCGCCGGCCTGGGTGCGCAGCTCGTAGCCGGCGATCAGCTGCGTGTGGAAGTGGTTGTGCCCGATCAGCGGCGAGTACGCGATCGCGTTCGGCGACCCCGCCGCGGCCAGAAGGCGCCGCTCGCCGTCCGGCCCCGTCACGGGCGGCGGGGTGTCGACCGTGACCTGTCCCGGCGGAACCTTGTTCTCCCAGACGTACTGCTGGGTGGGCGACGAGGAGTTGTCGCGGATGACCTCGAACGCTCCCAGGCCCTGGTTGAAGATGACCGTGTCGAAGCGGTAGAGCGTGCGGCCGTTGGCGTAGACGGTGTCCACCCAGCGGTCGTTCACGTTGCTGTGGCCCGTCGGCAGGATCGGCACCAGGTCGGGTAGGTCGGACGAGTCGACCGACACGCCCGCGCTGACCATGAGCCCGAATCCGGCGAGGCCGACGCCGAGTCCTCCGAGGACTCCGAGACGTCGCGTGCGGTGGCGGGGCATGCCGGCAGGCTAGAGCAGGTTCCCGCCCATCGTGCCGTTGAACCGGCTAGTCCGCGTCTATCCGAAAGTCGCGTTTACACGGACAACCCCGCGGTGGTGCAGCAGGGCCCTCAGCGCCCCCGCGCGATGCACGCGTCGATCAGATCGCCCACCCGGGCCGCGACCGCGTCGAGGTCGTAGGTGCCGTCGATCGCCTCGCGCGCGGCGGTCCCCATCGCGGCGGCGGCCGCCGGGTCGTCGAGCAGCCGCGAGAGCGCCGCGGTCAGCGCCGGCACGTCGTCGGGCGGCACCAGCAGGCCGGTGACCCCGTCGTCGATCGTGTCGGGCACGCCTCCCACGCGGGTGACCACCACCGGCAGCCCGTGGGCCATCGCCTCGAGCATCGAGACCGGAAGTCCCTCGACGCGCGAGGGCAGCGCGAAGATCGTGGCGCCGTCGAGCAGGGCGTCGCGCCGCTCGGGCCCGACCCAGCCGGGGATGTCGACGCAGTCGGCGATCCCGGCCTCGCGCGCCAGGCGGAGCGCTTCCTCGGGCGATCCGTCGCCGGCGAGCACGAGGCGCGCGCCCGGGTGTCCGGGGGCGAGCGCGGCGAAGGCGCGAAGGAGCACGTAGGTGCCCTTGGCCGCGCCGAGGCGCGCGAGCGTGAGGATGCGCGGCGGGACGGCACGGGGGTCGGCGGGCGTCGCGGGCAGTCGCACCGGGTTGGGGATGGTGGTGGTCGGGCGCCCCGTGATGGCCTCGATCTCGCGCGCCCAGCTCGGGGTGAGGGTGATGACGCCCCGCGCCCCGCGCAGCATCCGCCGGGCGACCAGCCGGGTCGGCGCGTTGGAGTCGCGGTAGAAGTCGATGAACCCGCCGCCGTGGATGTGGACGACGTAGCCCACGCGCGCGACGCGGGCGATGCCGGCGACGATCGCCTTGCGCCAGAACGAGGCGTCGGAGGCCGTGTGGAGGTAGACCAGGTCCGGCCGGTCGCGCGCCAGGAGCGCGATCACCCGCGCGATGCCGCGCGTGGCGACCACGAGCTTGCGCCACTTGCTGCCGTCGGCGTGCGTCTCCACCTCGACCAGGGTGAAGCGCCCGGCGAGCGGCGACGCGACGAGGGCGGCGATCACCGAACGGACCCCGCCGGCGCTCCGCTCGCCCGGACCGACCATCACGACCCGTGCCCGGGTCACCCTCCGTGGGCCTCGATCCGCGTGACCAGCCGCGCCGGCAGCGCGACCCGTCCGCGGGCGACGAGGGTCGGGCTCGCCTCGCGCCGCTCCAGCCCGACCGACGAGAACCCGAGCGGGGCCGAGAGGCATCCGCTCACGATCCGCTGGTCGGTGAGCCCCTCGATCTCGATGCGCACGCCGGCCGCCGCCCCGTCGTCCCAGCTCCAGCCCGCGGCCGCCGAGCCCTCCACCGCGCCCGGCGCGAGGTGCCAGCGCAGCTCGACGTCGTGCTCGCCCTCGGGGCCGGTGAGGTCATCGGTGACGGTGAGGGTGCGGCCCACCAGCTCGGCGCGGCGGTCGTGGCGCACGGGGGCGTAGGCCTCGTGGTGCCCCCCGGCCAGCACGCGACCCTCGTCGAGGGTGAACTCGTCGAGCGACGCGTCCGGCTGGGTGCGCCACATGAAGCGCCCGGCGGGCTCGGCCTGGTCGTTCCCGTCGATGGTCACGGTGGAGTGGGCGACCGTCGAGCGGCCGTAGTCGCGCCAGCGCTGCTCGCCGAAGTAGGTGAACGTGCCCGGGTCGATCAGCACCTCGCGCCCGTCCACGGACATGCACACGGAGAGCAGATCGGCGTGTCCGTGCGCCGACATCGGCGCGAGGCCCATCGGGCCGGCGTCCATCACCGCGCGGATCTCGCCCGATCCCTCGCGGGCGCGGAGGACGGCGTAGCCGCCGTGGGGGAATGCGGCGCTGCCCGGGGTGCGCGCGAGGGCCGACGCGGCGTGGCGGGCGCGCCCCACGCCGCAGAGCCAGATCGTCGGCTCGTCGAGCCCCGGCTCCTGGCGGGGCAGCTCCACGTCGAGGAGGGCGCGCGCCGCGCGCAGCCGGAACCGGAGGCGGTCCGGCTCGTCCATCGCGGGTCCGAGGTCGACGCCGAGGCCCTCGTCCTCGTCGCCGATGCGGGGCAGGGTCAGCCCGTCGCTGGCCAGCACGCCCATGAAGCCGGCGATGCCCGCGAGGGGCGCGGACACCTCCGTCGGCACCGGGCGGTCGAGTCCGCGCAGGCAGGCGACGACGGCGAGGCCGAGCTCGAGCACGAAGCCGTGGTAGCCCACCGCCTGCTCGGCGTCGACGCCGTCCGCGAGCACCTGGGCGACGAGCGCCTCGCCGAGCGCCGCGACGCCCTCCTCGGCGTGCGCCTCCGCGCCCGGGATCTCGGGGAAGCAGAGCCCGCCGACCGCGCGGCCCGCCTCCTCGCCGATCTGGTGGTTGTTGGCCGACGAGTAGCGCGAGGGGTAGCGGCCGAGGTGGGCCAGGTGGGCTCCGGCGCTGGTGAGCAGCCGGCCGGAGAACTCCGGCGTCAGGGACGCCGAGCCGCGCAGCAGCTCGACGATGAAGGCCCAGGAGATCAGGCGGATGCCGAGCTCGAGGCCGCTGCGCCAGTGGATGCCCTGCCCCGGGGGGTTCTGGGCGATGAAGCCGTCGATGTGGCGCACGGCCGCGTCGGCGTAGCGGTCGTCGCCGGTGAGCCGCCATGCGCGGGCGAGGGCGGTCACGTCCTGGTGGCGGCCGATCTCCCAGATCCACTTCGGGTCGAGGCCGAGCTCGCGGTGGTTGACCTGGCTCCAGTGCACGAGCGGCCAGTCGCGCCCGGCGATCGGGTCGTGATGCCAGTCCGGGTCGGCGCCGACCGACGCCTCGGGGTACCCGAAGTAGCGCACCCTGCCCTCGGCGACGGCGTCGCCGCGCGCGCGCGCGGCGTCGACCGCGCCCGGGATGGCGCGCACCGCCTCGGCCTGGGCGTCGGTGATCAGCACCGCCGCACCGGCGGGACGCGGCCAGCCGGGGGCGGCCCCCCCGATCCCGGGCGTGTCATGGGGGCGGGCGCGCTCGGCGACGACCAGCGACATCTGGCGGGCGCGGTGGACCCACTCGCCGGGAGGCATCACCCGCGCCCGGTCGACGTACCACCTCACCCGTCTCGGAAGGACCTTCGGCACCCCGCGAGTCTAGCCCGGCGACGCCCTGCACCCTCGGGGGGGTTGACCACGGCGATCAGTGGTTATAGTCGCCCGCGGGCTCGCCCCGCATGACGGGTCGGGGGGACACGACGTTCACGGCCCGGTCGTCACGCGCCGACAATGGCTCGGGACCCGGCACCGGTGCGAGGGGCGCATGGAGAATCTTCAGAAGCAGATCGAGAGCCTGCGGCGCTGGCGATGGCTCGTCGCGGCCTTCGCCGTCCTCGCCATGTTCGCGGCGCTCGCGATCGCCTCGGCCAGCGACACGACCCACACGGCCACGTCCACCGTCGTCGTCGGCTCCGCCTCCACCCAGAGCACCTCCAGCCGCTCTCCCGAGCAGGACGCGGTCCTGGCGGCCGGCTACGTCCAGTTCCTCAACAGCAACTCGGCGCAGCGCGCGCTGAAGGCGCGGGGGAAGATCCCCGACGACGTCGAGATCTCCGCCGAGCCGGTCGCGGGCAGCCCGTTCATCAACATCCAGGCGACGGCGTCCACCGCCGAGGCCGCGATCCAGGCCTCGACCGCCTACGCCAAGGGCTTCGTCGACTACACGCTGCGGCAGTTCACCGACATCATCGGCGGACCGCTGACGCCGTTGCGCGACCGCCTGCGCGAGGTCTCGACGCAGATCTCCTCCAACGAGCAGCAGCTGGCGAACCCGGAGGTGCTCTCCCAGGAGCAGATCGCCCAGCTCGAGGGTGAGCTGGAGCAGCTGCGGGCCGAGCGCTCGGGCCTCTCGGAGGCCGTGCGGGTGCAGTCGTCGGTGGCCGGCAACCCCAACCTCGCCGGCCTCTACGCCGAGCCCGACGGCACCGACGTGTCCTCCCCCGCCGTGCTCACCAACGGGATCCTGGGCCTGATCGGCGGCCTGCTGCTGGGCGGCGCCGTGGCGCTGATCCTCGGCGCCCTCGAGCTGCGCATCCGCTCGGCCGCCGACGTGCGCCGGCGCCTCGAGCTGCCGACGCTCGGCTCGGTCAGCAGCGGCCGCGGCCGCATCCAGGACGCCCGCCGCGCGGAGGACTTCAAGATCCTCGCCAGCGCCCTGTCGGTGATGAAGCCACCGCTCACCTCGATCTCGATCGTCAGCCCGAGCGAGGGCGAGGGCAAGACGCTCGTCGCCGAGAACCTCGCCCGCTACCGGGCCGCCCAGGGCGGCCGGGTCATCCTGGTCGAGGCCGACATGCGCGCCCGCGACGACGAGGAGCGCACCGGCCGCCGGCCCGAGGGCCTCGCCGAGCTGCTGCGCAGCGCCGGCCGGGTGGACATCCGCAACTACATGGTCGAGACCGACTTCCCTGGCCTCTGGATCATCCCCTCGGGGACCCGCTCGGAGGACCCCTACACGCTCTTCTCGAGCGACCGCATCCAGGAGGTCATCGCCCAGGCGACCGCCGAGGCGGACCTGGTCATCATCGACACGCCGGGCCTCCTCGCGGCCGCCGAGAGCCAGCTCATCTCGGCCGGCACCGACGGCAGCGTGCTGGTGCTCGACACCACCACCACCCAGCCGTCCGCGGCGCTCGAGGCCCGCGACCTGCTGCGGCGGGGCGGCGCGAACATCCTCGGCGTGGTCCTGAACCGGGTCAGCAAGAGCTCCGCCGTCTACTCGTAGTCGCGATGAGGGCGCCGACGCCATGCCGCTGATCCCGCGGCCGACGCTCGGCATCGGCGTCGGTCAGAGGACGACGCGCAACGTCATCCTGACGGCGGGCATCTCGCTGTTCGTGATGATGGGCGTGGCCGTCGTCGGCCTGCGCATCGGCCGGCAGGTGCTCGCCTCCGGCTCGCCGGTGGCCGCCGGCGTCCTGATGATCGGCCTCGGGTTCGCCGTGGCGATCATCTACGGCATCGCCCGCGACACCACCACCGGGCTTCTGGTCTGGATGGGCGCGATGGTCTTCGGGCGGCTGGTCGGCGGCGGCGGCCTGCTGACGCTCGATCGCGTGGCCTTCCTCGCGCTCGTGGGCGCGTTCTTCATCGAGGTGGTCACCGGCCGCCGGGAGCTCGGCCGGTTCGGCACCACCGAGTTCCTGATGCTCTGCTTCGTCATCTACCTCCTGGGCTCGATCGTGGCGCCGCACGCGCTGCCCGCGGTGGGGGAGAAGGGTGAGGACCGCTCCCTCATCGACCTCATCCTCACCAGCGCCTTCCTGCCCTTCGCGGGGTTCGTGCTCGCCCGGCAGCTGCT
>JAEMRL010000023.1:0-5255 GCA_016463385.1 Thermoleophilia bacterium | reverse complement strand
TTCCGGCGCTGGTACGTCGTCATCCTGATCGGGTTCGTCGCCCTCGTCGCCGTCAACTGGCAGACCGTCACCTCCCAGGACAGGACCCAGGGCGGGGTCACCTCGACGAACGAGACCGATGATCGCCTGAACGCCGCGGCGACGGGCATCTGGGCGATGAAGGAGAAGCCGATCCTGGGCTGGGGCCTCGGACGCTTCCCGGCCATCAACACGATCCATCACCAAGCCTGGGGTGACACCCCCTGGAAGCGGGGGTACGGCATCTTCCCCCACGACACGCAGATCGGCATCGGGGCCGAGCTCGGACTGGCCGGACTGACGCTCTGGCTGCTGATCATCGTCTCGATGGTGGTCGCGAGTCGCCGCGCGTACCGGGCGCTGCCGCGTTCGGGGCTCGTGAGTCGGGAACTCGCGGTCGTCTTCTGGAGCACCGGCATCGCGTGGATCGTGACGGCCAGCCTCATCGACGTGCGCCTGTTCTCGTTCGCCAACACCCTGTTCTTCATCCTCGGGGGCATGTGCGCCGGACTCGCCGACGCTGCGCTCGCCGAGCCCGATGAGGACGAGGAGGAGGGGCCGGGTCCGGGGCTGATCGAGAGCACCATGGCGAACCCGGTGCCGCGTCTGCGCGGCTAGGGCGCGGCGAACCCGTGCCACTCCCCGAAAGAGGGGTGATCACGCGTCGAAGGTTGGATAAAGTGGTGGTCGCCGCAACCGGACGAGTGACACAGGTGAACATCCCACGCCGCCGCAGTGCCCTGATCGCGATCGTCGCGACGCTCGCCTTCGCCCTCGTCGGCGTCGGATGGGCCGCGGCGGCGCCCGGCGTGCAGGTCCAGGCCCAGGTGGACCTGCCGGGCGGAGCCGACCCCCTGCCCCCGAAGCCCGATCCCGTCCCGAGCACGCCGAGGCCGAGCAACCCGGCGCCCAGCAATCCCGCGCCGTCGACGCCCAGCGCGCCAGATGTGAACGAGCCCGAGGAGCCCGCGCTCAACGATGAGGAGCGCGCTGCGCTGGCGCGCGAGGAGGCGGCCCAGGCCGCCGCCGCCCGCGCCGCCGCGGCCCGAGCCGAGCGCGCCCGCAGGGCGCGCGCCGCCCGCATCGCCCGCGAGCGTCGCGAGGCCCGCCTCGCACGCGAGCGGCGCGCCCGGATCGACCGCGCCCACGCGGAGGTCGTGAAGGCCGACTCGGACGCCGTGACCTCGGTGACGACGGGCGTGGCCGAGGTGGGCATCGTGGTGACCAACGCCGCCGGGGGCCTCGACGGTGGTGGCGGGGCGGTCAACACCATGGTGCTCGTTCTGCTCGTCCTCCTCGCGGCGTCGAGCGCCCTCCTCGCGAAGCTGCCCGATCTCTCGGTCGCTTCGCAGATGTCGCTCCGGGCGGAGGGCGTGCTTCAGATCGGGAGGACGCGCCGGCCCGAGCTGATCGCGCTGAGCGTCGGTTCCCTCCTGCTCGCGTTGCTTCTCATCGGCCTGACCTGAGAGCCGTCGCCGACCGTCAGATCTCCCGGTATCCGCAACCCTGGTTAGGATTCCGCGGATCCCACCCCCTACTCCGGAGCGACGGGTGATGCAGGCAGAACTTCGCGAGACCCTCCTCGTCTGTCCCAGTTGTCGCGCAGATCTCGAGTGGCGGGGACTCAGTACGGTCTGCGAAGGGTGCGCCGCCGAGTACGGCGTCTCATCGGAGGTGCCCGTCCTCTTTCCCGTGTCGACCGACGGGGCGCCCGAGGAGGTCTTCGACGACGCCCCGCCCTCGGCCCTCGATCGGCTGCCCCAGTCCCTGCGGGGTCCGGCGCAGGCGGTCCGGCACCGCCTCCAGCCCACCCTCGTCCACCAGTCCGGACACGGGCGGCGCCGAATCGGCGAGTTCGTGGCCGGCCTCGGCCCCGATGCCTCGATCGTCAACATCGGCGCAGGTCGCACCGACTACGGGCCGAACGTCCTGAACCTCGACGTGTTCCCTGCGCCGAGCGTCCATGCTCTCGCGACGTCCGAGCTCCTCCCGCTCCGTTCCGGCTCCTTCGACGGGGTGATCCTCGAGGCCGTCCTCGAGCACGTGAGGGACGCCGACGCGACGCTGGAGGAGATACGGCGCGTGCTGGTCCCCGGGGGGGTGGCGCTGATCGATGTGCCGTTCCTCCAGCCCTATCACCCGTCCCCCGGTGACTATCGCCGCTACACCGAGCAGGGTCTCCGCACCCGGCTCGAGCAGCTGGGCTTCAGCGTCGTCGAGAGCGGTGTGTCCGTCGGTCCCGCCTCGGCCTTCGCATGGATCGGCTCTCACTTCCTCGCGATGCTCGTCTCGGGCCGTAGTAACCGGATCTACCGGGCGGCCCGGATCATCACCGATCTGCTCTTCGTGCCGTTCAAGTTCGCCGATGAGTGGCTGGACCGGCACCCCGACGCCACTCTGATCGCGAGCGGCGTGTGGGCGACGGCGAGGGCGCCGGAGGACTGAGGGTTCGGTCCCGGTTCGGAGCGCGTCCGCCTACGAGCGTCCTGTCACGAGCTTCGCCTGGGCCAGCAGGGCGCGGATGCATCCGCGCTCGACGGTCTCGGCCGTGACCACGAAGAGGCTGAACCCGAGTGCGGTGACGGCGCCCATCAGCAGCAGGGGAAGCAGCGGGCCGAGCCCCAGCCCGCCGATGCTCGTGTGGGTCTCGATGTCGCCCATGACGACCTCTGACAGCAGGTACATGCCACCGACCGACACCAGCGCAGCGATGAGCGCCGGGCGAACGGCGGTCCACAGCCGCGACAGGGGGGTGTCCAGCGCGCGCGAGACGATGGGGACGGTCACCGCCAGCGCGACCCCGACGGAGAGCCCGAGCCCGGCGGCCACCCGGATGAGCGTCACCTCGTCCAAGGCCCAGAGCGCGCCGAGGTAGCCACCGAAGACCGCGAACTTGAGCAACGAGAGCTGGAAGACCAGCCCGGGGCGCCCGATCGATTTGAACAGCTCCATCGCGGGCTCGAGCAGTGAGAGCGGGAGGATCCAGAGCATCATCACGGCGAGAGCCGGTCCGGCGGGTCTCCACTGCTCGCCGAAGAGCACCACGACGAACGGCTCGCTGATGACGGCGAGCGCGGCGAGCAGCGGGAAGGCCAGCAGCGCGATGTACCGCACGGCCTCGAGGAAGGCCGACCTCAGGCGGGGGATGTCGGACGCCATCCGCGTGAAGGCGGGGAAGAGGGCGGCGCCGGCGACGTAGGTCGTGGCCTGGGCGGGGAGGATCGCCAGCCGTGTGGCGGCGCCGTACCACCCGACGGACGCCGAGCCGAGGTTGCGACCGATGGTCGCCGTGTCGAGGTAACCGAACGCCAGCTGGACCGTGTGAGCGCCGAGGATGCTGCGGCCGTAACTGGCGAGCTCCCGCCACGTCTGGAAGTTGGCCAGGCCGAGGCGCGGGCGGTAGCGCGTCAGCATCCACGAGCCGACGACCATCGTGATGGTGTTGGCGTACCACATGGCCACCAGCGACCAGACCCCCGCGCCCATCAGTGCCAGCACCGTCGCCGTGGCTCCGCCGACCGCCGCCGCGAGAGGGTCGACGACCGCCCGGCGCATCTTGAAGTCGAGGTTCCGCTGCAGGATCGCGTCGGACACGAGGCCGAAGGAGCGTACGAAGAGCACGCCCGACAGGAGCGCGGCGACCGGCAGCACCTGGCTCTCATCGTAGAACCAGGCGAGGAGCGGAGCTGCGGCCACTCCGAGCAGCGCCGCGCCGAGACCGGTCAGCGGCACGCTGATCAGCGCGGTGTTGATGGCGACGTCGAGGTCGTCCTTGCGGTGGATGAGGGCGGCCTGGGTGCCCGAGTCTGCGAGAAGGGTGCCGACGGCGATCACGACCACCGAGAGGCCCATGATCCCGAACACCTCGGGGCTCAGCAGGCGCGCGGTCACGACCGTGAACGCGAACGTCACGGCGTAGTGCCCGAGGTACCCGATGAACGCCCAGGCCGTGCTCCTGCCCGTGGCGCGTCGAAGGCTCACTGCGGGTACTGTAGTGCGCCGTATGCCGACCGCCCCCCCCGAACGTATCCGGATTCTGTTCGTGACTCCCAACCTTGGTGTAGGTGGGGCGGAGAGGCACATCGCCACATTGGCGCCGGCCCTCGACCGCGCGCGCTTCGAGCCGCGGGTCGTGTGCATCAAGGAGCCCGGGCCGATGTTCGGCGACGTCGTGGCCGCCGGGGTGCCCGCCCTGTCGCTCGGCGGCGGCACGCGCCAGGCCCCCGCCTCCCTGTGGCGTCTCGTGCGCATCATGCGCGCGTTCCGCCCCGACGTCGTCATCACCCGCGGCCTGAACGCCGACATCCTGGGCCGGGTGGCGGCGACCATCGCCCGCGTCCCGGTCGTGGTCGTGTGGAAGCACAACACCGGGCACATCTCGCGCGGGGCCCTGGAGGTCGTGTCCGAGCGCGCGCTCGACCCCTTCACCGACCGCTACTTCGCCGTGGCCGAGGGGCAGGTGCCCTATCTCGTAGGTGAGCTCGGATGGCCCGAGCGCAAGATCCGCGTGATCCACAACGGCGTCGACCCGGCGGCCTTCCCCTATTCGCCCGACCGTCCGCCCGACGGGGCGCTCGCCGCCGAGCTCGGCATCGCCCCCGGGGAGCAGGTGGTCGGCATCCTCGCGGTGTTCCGGGAGGAGAAGGACCACGCCACCTTCCTCCGCGCCGCGCGCTCGGTGGCCGACCGGATCCCCGGCGCCCGCTTCCTGCTGGCCGGAGACGGGCCGGGGCGGGCGGAGCTGGAGGACCTCACCCACGAGCTGGGCCTCGAGGACCGGGTGATCTTCGCCGGCCTGCGCTCCGACGTCGATGCGGTGCTGAGCCTGCTGGACGTCGTGGTGCTCTCGAGCTTCACGATCGAATGCTTCCCCTATGCCATCCTCGAGGCGATGGCGATGGGCGTCCCCGCCGTCTGCACCGCCGTCGGCGGCCTGCCCGAGATGATCGAGGAGGGCGTCACGGGGCGGCTGGTGCCGCCGCGCGACCCGGAGGCCCTCGCCGACGGCATCGTCGATGTGCTCTCCGACCCCGAGCGCGCCCGCGCGATGGGCCGGGCGGCCCGCCGCCGGCTGGAGGAGCGCTTCACGCTGGAGCGCTCCGCGGCCGAGACCGGGCGGGTCATCGAGGAGGCTCTCGGCGAGTTCGCCCCCGGCCGGATCTGAGCCCCGCCGGCCCGTCGTCCCTCCGCGCCCCCCGGGGTGAAGTTTCCGGGCCGCAGATGCCGATGATCGGGAG
>JAEMRL010000332.1 GCA_016463385.1 Thermoleophilia bacterium | reverse complement strand
GTTCTGGACGGCGGCGACCCGCGTCGGCCGGTTGCCCGGGGTCGTCTGGGTGGCGTCGTTCAGGTTCCCGCTGCGGTCGGCCCACCGCTCGACGCCTCCGCCCGACTCGGTGACGGTCGATCCGTCGGACGCGTCGAACCAGGCCAGGACGCCCACCGCCTGCTCGGGCGGGGTGCCGGGCGCCGTCGGGGCCGTGCGGTCGATGCGCACGCTGCCGCCCGCGCCGGGCGTCGCGCTGCTCCAGGCCGAGACGTTGCTCGCGTTGTCGGTGGCGCGGAACTGCACCAGCGTGACGCCCTCGTCGGTGACGCCCACCGAGGCGCCCACGGCCGGAGCGCTCCAGGTGGACCCGGAGTCGGTCGAGGTGCGGTACTCCACCGTCGCGACGCCCGAATCGGGATCATCGGCTGCGGCCGTGACCGTCACCGAGGCCGCGTTGGTCCAGGCGCCGGTGGCGCCCGAGACGACGACGACCGGCGCGGTGACGTCCGGATCCGCACCCGACGCGACCGGTGTCGCGACGGAGGCGACGGCCAGGGCCAGCAGCAGGAGGCGGCGCGCCCGGCGCATCGGGGGCATGCTCATCCGGCCCGTCCGTGACATGCGGGCGGGGTCCCGGCGCCCCCGGTGCGAGGGCGCGTCGGCACGCGCGGGTCGGTCATCACCCACATCTGATCGGTCCCCGGGGAGGATGAGTTGAGCCGCACGCCCGCGTGGGCGAGCCGATGCCCAGGTGCCCGGCGGCCCTCCCCTACGCCGGCGGGACCCTCGTCAGGCCGGCTTGGCGGCCACCGCGAAGAGCTTGGCGAACTCGTAGCGCCAGCCGCGCGGGCCCGCCACCTCGCGCAGCCGGGCCTCGATGGCGGCCACGTAGGCCGCCGTGTCGGCCTCGGACTGGTCGCCGATCATGTGGCCGGCGACGACGCGCATCCGCTCCATGTACGCCTCCACCGTGGTGTGGCGCACGCGCGTCTCCATCCAGATGTCGATCGGCTCCATCCCCGCCTGCACGAGGTAGTCCTCCATCTCGGACTGGTTGCGCAGGTTGCCGTCGAAGGCGCCGAGCCAGCGGTGGTTGATCGGCTCGACGTTGGCGATCACGTCGCGGTAGGCCTGCTCGCCCCCGCGGCCGGACATCAGGATCGCCATCACGCCGCCCGGCCGGAGCGCCCGCGCCATCGCCTTGGCGGCCTCCCACTTGCGCGGGAACCAGTGGTAGGCCATCGAGCAGATCACCAGGTCGAAGGACCCCTCGGCGACCGGCATGTTCTCGACGTCGGCGTTGGCGAGGGTGATCTCCACGCCCTCGATGCCCCCGAGCTTGGCCTGGAACTGGTCGAGCATCCCCTGGGCCGGGTCGATCCCCGTGATCCGCGCCGGCCGGAACCGGTCGATCACCGCCTGGGTCGCCCACCCCGTCCCGCAGCCGACGTCGAGCACGTTCTCGTACCGGCCCGGCGGGATGCAGAGCACCAGCCGCTGCGCGCCCTCGATGTTGAAGCGGACGGCGTCCTCGTAGTCGGATGCGGTCTCGGTGAACCCGCCCGCGACCGACTCGTGGCTCGTGTGGATGTGCGACGACATGGGCTTCGTGGATCCTCCGGTCGGTGGAGCCGGGACTCTACCCGCGAGACCCGCAGCGCCGAGGCCGCGAGAGCGTTGCGCCGGTGTCCTCGCGCGGGGAGGCGGCACCTGAGAGGGTCCTCGCGCACGACCTCACCACGTCCCACCGGGAGATGGCCCGTCTCCCGAGTGCCCCCTACGCAGGAGCGACGCCGGCATGAGCGCAGCGGAGACGGACCTGATCTGGCATCGCGTCGCCGATGCCGACGCCCTCGAGGACGGGCGCGTCCGCACGGTGCAGGCCGGGCTCCGATCGCTCGCCCTGACCCGGGTCGAAGGGCGCTACGGCGCCCTCGACAACCGCTGCCCGCACCAGGGGGGCCCGCTCGGCGAGGGCTCGATCGAGAAGGGGCTCCTGCGCTGCCCGTGGCACGGCTACGACTACGACCCCCTGACCGGCGCACCGCCGCCGCCGTTCAGCGACGCGCCCTCGTGCTTTCCGGTCGAGGTGCGCGACGGTGGCGTCTGGGTCGGACTCGCCCCCGATCCCCCGCACGCGCGCACCGTCTCCGACCTGATGGTCGAGACGATGATCGCGTGGGGCGTCACGCACGTCTTCGGGATGGTTGGCCACTCCAACCTCGGCTTCGCCGACGCGATGCGGCGGCAGGAGCAGGCCGGCCGGCTGACCTTCATCGGCATCCGCCACGAGGGCGCGGCGGCCTTCGCCGCCGGGGCGTACGGCAAGCTCACCGGCCGCCCGGCGGCCTGCTTCGGCATCGCCGGGCCCGGATCGACCAACCTGCTCACCGGGCTGTACGACGCCAAGGTGGATCGTGCGCCGGTGCTCGCGATCTCCGGTCAGGTGCCCTCACGGGCCCTCGGCCGGGGCGCCTTCCAGGACCTCGACCTGACCGCCGCCTTCTCCGACGTCGCGCGCTTCAGCCGGACGCTCAACGCCGGCTCGGATGCCGTGGAGATGACCTCACTCGCGCTCAAGCACGCACTCCTCGAGCGCGATGTGGCACATCTCGTGCTGCCCGACGAGGTCCAGGTGCTCCCCGCGCCCGAGGGCGCCCTGGCCTCCGGCCCGGCCGGCCGCGTCGCCGATCTCGCCGTGGCGCCGCCCGCGGGAGCGCTCCGAGAGGCCGTCGGCCTGCTGGGCGCCGCCCGGCGGCCGGTGATCGTGGTCGGCCACGGCGCCCGCTTCCACATGGAGCCGGTCGTCGCGCTGGCCGAGAGCCTCGGCGCGCCCATCATCACCACCTTCAAGGGCAAGGGGCTGATCCCCGACGGCCATCCCCTCGCGGGAGGGGTTCTCGGCCGCAGCGGCACGCCCGTTGCGAGCTGGCTGATGAACGAGTCGGACCTCCTGATCGCCTTCGGCGCCTCGTTCTCCGACCACACCGGCATCGCCCCCTACAAGCCCATCGTCCAGATCGACTTCGATCCGCTCGCCCTCGGCCGGTTCCACCCGGTCACCGTGCCCCTGCTCGGGGAGATCGGCGTCACCGCCGGGCTGCTGCGCGCGGGCCTGCCCGCCGGCACCGGCGCGATCGACCAGCGGGCCGACGTGGCCGAGCGCTGGGCGATCTGGCGGCAGGAGAAGGCCCGGCGGGCCGCCGACGGCGCCGGCCGCGGAATCTCGTCGGCGCAGGTCTTCGCCGCCCTCACGCGCACCGCGCCCGACGACGCGGTGATCGCGGTCGATGTCGGCAACAACACCTACAGCTTCGGGCGCTACTTCGAGTGCCGCCGTCAGTCGATCCTGATG
>JAEMRL010000331.1 GCA_016463385.1 Thermoleophilia bacterium | reverse complement strand
GTGGGCGCCGTCGGCGGATGGCACGTCCAGGGCTTCGGGATCTTCTCGGTGATCGAGCGGGAGACCGGCGAATGGGTGGGGCGGCTCGGCACCATCGAGCCCTTCGGCTGGCCCGGCACCGAGGTGGGCTGGGGGATCGTCCGCTCGCGCTGGGGGCGGGGCTACGCCGGTGAGGGCGCCGCGGCCGCGATCGACTTCGCCGTCGACCGCCTCGGGTGGGACGAGATCATCCACTGCATCGAGGAGGGGAACACCGCCTCGGAGCGCGTCGCGGAGAAGCTCGGCTCGCGGCGGCTCCGCACGACCCACCTGCCCCCTCCCCAGGAGGTCGACGTGGTCGTCTGGGGCCAGAGCGCCGCCGAGTGGAGGGCGCGCCGGGCCTAGGAGCCCGGGCGGAGCGTCGCGGCGAGCAGGCGGGCGAGCAGCCCTCCGGCGGGCGTTCCGTGTGAACGCGCCAATTGGCGTCGACGCGATGCGCCAATTGACGCGTCACGCGCCTCGGCGATCCGGCGGGCCTGGTTGTCGCGGGCGATCTCGCGGTGCAGATGGGAGCTGGGGTGCATGGCGGGCCTCCGGGGCGTCGTATCCGATGGGACGACGCTACGGCCGGCCCCCCGGCGCCCGAATCGGTGGCCGGTGCCTATCCGGCGGGCGCGGAGTGCCCATCTTGGGATGACGCGGCGGCGGCCGCCTCCGCGCGTGTGCCCACGCCGAGCTTGCGCAGCACGGCGCCCACGTGGTGGTCGACCGTCCGCTCCGAGATCACCAGGCGCCCCGCGATCTGGCCGTTGGTCAGCCCCTGGGCGAGCAGGTCGAGCACCTCCCGCTGGCGCCCGGTGAGGCCGTGCGGCTCGGCGGCCGTCGCGGCCCGCGGGGGCCGCGGCACCGAGACCGCCCCCGCATCGCGCAGCCGCGCGCGCAGCACGGCGGCCGGGCGCGCGGCGCCCAGCCGGTCGAAGACCGCGAGGGCGTCGAGGAGGTCCGCCTCGCCGGTGGAGTCGGTGAGCGCGTCGGCCGCCTCGTAGGGGCAGCCGAGCGCCTCCCACGCGCGCGAGGCGCCCCGGGGGTCGCCCAGCATCGAGAGGCGGTACGGGCCGGCGACCGCTGCGGGGTCGCGGTCGAGGTCGCCCGCCCTCCACGACCAGAAGAGCGCCTCGGAGGCCCCCACGCCGCCGCTCGACGCCGACGCTGCGTCGAGCGCCGCCCGGGCGTCGGCGGCATGGGTGCGCAGCGCGTCGCCGTCGCCCGCAAGCCAGGCGGCCTCGGCGAGCGCGCAGGCGCCGGGGATCAGCCGCTGCGCCTCGTCGGCGATCCGGGCGCGGCGCCACACGTCCTGCAGTAGCTCGGCGCCCTCCGGATCGCCGCGCCGCACCAGCAGGCGGCCGAGGGCGAGGAGACCGGGGTACGCGCTGATGCCGTGGTGGAAGGCGTCGATCGCCAGGACGGCCCGTCCGTCCTCCTCGGCTCCCGCCCAGTCGCCGGTGTCAAGGCGGCCCCACGCGCGCATGCCGAGCAGGTAGGCGTCGTAGGACAGGAGGTCGTGACTGCGGGCGAACGCGAGCCCGCCCTCGATGATGGGGAAGGCCTCGGCGTAGCGGCGGTGCAGCAGCCGCCCCCAGGCGAGGTTGACCATCGCCCGCACCGCATGGTCGTGCATGCCGTCGGCCGTGGCGATCGCGATCGCCTCCTCCAGCATCTCCGTGCCGCTGTCGTCGGCGCTCTCGACATGGGACGTGCCGACGTTGTTGAGAGCGTGGGCCAGGGTCTCCCGGTCCCCGAGCTCGCGTGCCATCTCGATCGCGCGCCCGCCCCACGCGATCGCCTCATCCGTGCGCCAGGCGAGCATCATCAGCTGCGAGAGCGTGCTGTAGGCCATCGCGAGGCCGGGGGCGGGGCCGAGCGGCTCGAGGATCGCGATCGCCCGCCCGGCCGCGGCCTCCGACTCCTCGCGCCGGCCCGACCACCACAACAGCCGCGACAGCCAGCGCTCGTCCTCACCGGCCGCCGCCATCTGGCCGAGGTCCGTGCGCAGGGCGAGGGCCTCGCGCCGGGTGTCCAGGGCCTCCTGGGGCGTGGCGGACAGGTAGGCCTCGTAGGACAGGCCCTCCAGGAGCCCGGCTCGCTGGTCGGCGGGCAGATCGTCGGCCTCCTCCAGGGCGGTGCGGAAGTGCGCGGCCGCCTGGGCGTGCGCACCCGCGGCGGCGGCGATCCGGGCCGCCTGCGGGGCCGCGGCCAGGATCGCGTCGCGGTCGCCGGCGCGGCGGGCGTGGTGGACGATCCGCGCCGGGTCGACGCCCGCCCTCTCGGAGAGCGCCCGCAGCACCCGCCCGTCGAGCTCGCGGCGCCGCATGGGAGAGAGCTCCTCCTCCACGCTCGAGCGGGCGATCTCGTGACGGAAGCGCAGGGCGGGGCCGTCCAGCATCAGCATCCCCGCCTGCAGGCACTCGTCGGCGGGATCCGAGGGGTCGTCTCCGAGCACGGCGTCCACGAGCCACGTCTCCGCCCGCCCGGGCACCACGCTGACGATCTCGAGCACCCGCCGCGCGGCGTCCGAGAGCCGCCGCGCGCGGGCGAGGACGGCGTCGCGGACCGAGCCCGGCACCTCGTCGCCGGCGGACGCGAGCACCTCGGTGAGGTAGAAGGGATTGCCGCCGGTCATCCCGTGGAGGCCGGCGGCGCTCCTCCCGGCCCGGGCCGCGAGGGTCGCGACCGCCTCCTCGCCGAGGGGCTCCAGGTCGATCCGGCGCACGACGGCGCCCGGCAGCTCGCCGAGGGCAGCCCGCAGCCGGTCTCCGGCCTGGTCGGGCCGGAGCGTCACGACGAGCGCCCCGGTCGTCGAGCCGACGCGGCGGCCGAGCACCGCCAGCAGGTCGAGAGTCCCCTCGTCCGCCCAGTGGACGTCCTCGACCACCAGCACGCACGGCGGGTCGGCGGACAGCTCGTCGAGGAGGGCGGCCACGAGGGCCTCCCGGCGCGCCTCGTCGCGCATCATCTCCCACAACGGCCCGCCCGCCTGGCGGGCGATGTCGTGGAACGGGCCGAGCGCCCGCGGGGTCAGCAGCGGGTCGCAGGCGCCGACCAGGAAGCGCTGCGCGTGCCCGTGGCGCGCCGGCAGCGCGGCGAGGAGCGCCGACTTGCCGACGCCGGCCTCACCGCCGACGATCACGACCCTTCCGCGGCCCGCGGAGGCGTCCGCGAGGGCCTCCCCCACCGCCGCGAGCGCCTCGTCGCGTTCGAGAAGGTCCATCGGGCGATCGTAGATCAGGGGTGCCCGGCGCGGACAGGCCGGAGCGGCGACCCGCGCGGGCGGGGACGCGCCAATTGACGCGTCCGCGATGCGTC
>JAEMRL010000330.1 GCA_016463385.1 Thermoleophilia bacterium | reverse complement strand
CCGCCGCTGCCGTCGCCACCGGCGCCGCCGCGGCCGGCGACCCCTGGCAGGCGGCTCTCGGGCGGTTCGCCGGCGGCCCCGAGAGCGTGGTGGCCGACCGCCCGACCCAGGCCTTCGGCGACGCGGCGCGCCGCCGCGCGCTGTCCATGAAGCGCGACGTCGCCATCTGGGGCGCGGTCGCGGCGGCCGTCCTGCTGATCGCGGTCGGCGTCGGCGGCTGGCTGCTGGGCTCCTCGAGCGCCGACCTCTCGGGCGCCGAGACGCGGGGCTTCGAGGCCGGCAAGCGCGAGGGCGAGGTCACCGGGTTCGCGGCCGGCCAGAAGAAGGGCATCCGCCTCGGCAACGCGGCCGGCAAGAAGGCCGGCCTCAAGGAGGGGCGGGCCGCGGGGCTCGCCGCCGGCCGCAAGGCGGGCCTGGCCGAGGGCGAGAGGACCGGCTACGCCTCGGGCGTGTCCGACGGGCGCAGCGCCGCCCTCGGCGGCCTCTCGGCCAGCGGCTGGTACGTCGTCCAGGTGGGCCAGGACGACGTCGGACCGGTCGTCTCCAACGCCACCGGCATCACCGCCGACGGCACCCAGTGCTACGCGGTCGTGGGCTCGCAGGTCCTCAGCGGCGAATGCTGAGACTGAGTCCGGGGCGGTCATCGCGGTCCTGATCGCGAACGCCGTCGCCACGCTGGCGATGGTCGGCCTGATCTGGTTCGTGCAGGTGGTCCACTATCCCCTGCTCGCGCACCTGGACGCCGCCGGCATCGCCGAGCACCAGCGCCGGACCGGATGGGTGGTGGGGCCGCCGATGATCGTCGAGGCCGCCACGACGGCGCTCCTGGTGGTGGATCGCCCCGCGGGCGTGCCCCTCTCCGCCGCCCTGATCGGCCTGGCGCTGCTGGCGGTGATCTGGGTCTCCACCGCGCTGATCCAGGTCCCGCGCCACCGCGGCCTCGCGGCGGGCTCGGGAGAGGTTCGCCGCCTCGTCGCGGAGAACTGGATCCGCACCGTCGCCTGGAGCGGCCGCGGCGCGGTCGTCGCGTGGATGCTGGCCGCCGCCTCCTGAGGGACTAGCGGAGCAGCCCCCTGCCGCGCAGGTGCCGGGTGATCGCGGCCGACACGGCGACGGCGATCGGATCGACGCGGCGCAGGAAGCCGTCATCGACGCCGGGGGCCCCGGCCTCCAGCAGAACGCGCGCGGCGGCCCGCGTGCGGTAGAAGCCGTAGAAGCGCATCATCCGGACGTTCCCGTCGCGGGCCTCCACGCCCCCGAAGGCACCGTCCGCGCCCTCCGACCGGGCGCGCAGGGGGCCGATGGTCGCCGCCAGGCGGTTCGCCAGGTCGCGCGAGCGGCGCTCGACGGCGGCCGTGACCGTCGTCGGGGCGCGATGCGGAGCGCTGTCGGCGTAGGGCCGCGGGCTCGGCGTGCCGAAGCCCTCCCCGTGGTACCAGTTCTCCCCCGCCCCGGTGATGGCGTGGCCGATGCCCGCGCGGCCGCCCTCGGCGTCGTGGTGGAGGCTGATGAACACCGCACCGCGGGAGCCGAGCGGCGCGACGCGGCCGGGGGTGCGCCGGGCGTCCACGCCCGCGGCGCGCAGGCGCACCACGACCCGGCTCGCCAGACGGGTGGTGAACCCGACCTCGGTGCCGAAGGGGCCCGAGCCCGCGCCGGTCTGGGCCCTGTAGCCCGGCTCACGCGGGCCCTCGTGGCCCGCCTGCACCCAGACGATGGGCGCGGCGGCGGGCGGCGTCGCATGGACCGCGGCGACCACGCTCAGGCGGAGGGGGCGGCCGGGGCCAGCCCGCGCAGGGCCGCCACGGCGGCGGCGCAGAAGTCCTCGACCTCGGCCTCGGCGGCCTCGGGGGTCGCGGCCGCGCCGATGCGCCGGATCAGCTCGCTGGCGACGATCACGCCGTCGGCGATGGCGCCGATCGCCGCCACGTGCGCCGCGGTGCGGATGCCGAAGCCGACCGCCAGGGGCGCGTCGATGTGCGCCCGGGCGCGGGTGAGGAAGCCCCGCAGCTCGTCGTCCACCTGCACCTCGCCGCCGGTGACGCCGGTGACCGCCACGCAGTAGACGAAGCCGTCCGCCCGCTCGCCGATCGCCGACAGCCGGCGGTCGCCGGTGGTCGGCGCGGCCAGGGGGATCACCGAGATGCCCGCGCGCCGCGCCTGGTCGCGCAGGTCCTCGCCCTCGTCGATCGGCAGGTCGGGGAGGATCACGCCCGCCACTCCGGCCCGGGCGGCGCGCTCCATGAAGGCCCGCGGGCCGGCCGAGAGGACGATGTTGACGTAGGTCATCAGCACGACCGGCGTGTCGTCGGCGACCGCGGCGGCCATCTCGATCACGTCCTCGGGGTGCACGCCGGCCTCGAGGGCCCGCTGACCGGCCGCCTGGATCGTCGGGCCGTCGGCGAGGGGGTCGGAGAAGGGGATGCCGAGCTCGATCAGGTCGGCGTGCCGGGCCGCCGCCCGCAGGTGGGCGGCGCTCGCGTCGAGGTCGGGGTACCCGCCCATGACGTAGGGCATGAACAGCGGGCGTCCGGCGTCCTCGAACGCGGCGCGGATGCGGCGACCGCCGTCAGTCATCGAGACCCAGCGCCACGCCGACGGCGTCCACGTCCTTGTCCCCCCGCCCCGACAGGCACACGAGGACGGGCCCGGTGCGGTCCAGCGCGGCCCCCTCGCGGGCGAGCAGGGCCAGGGCGTGCGAGCTCTCGAGCGCCGGGATGATGCCCTCGGCGCGCGAGCAGGCCTGGAACGCGGTGAGGGCCTCGGCGTCGGTCGCGCTCACGTAGCGGACCCGGCCGGTGTCGCGCAGGAAGCTGTGCTCGGGGCCGACCCCGGGGTAGTCGAGACCCGCCGAGATGGAGTGTGGCTCGGTGACCTGCCCGTCGGGCGTCTGGAGCAGGTACGAGTACATGCCGTGCAGCACCCCCGGCTGGCCGTGCCCGAGCGAGGCGCCGTGCCTGCCGCTGTCGATGCCCTCGCCCCCCGCCTCCACGCCGACGAGCGCGACCCCGTCGTCGGCCAGGAAGGCCCGGAAGATGCCGATCGCGTTGGAGCCCCCGCCGATGCAGGCGACCACGGTGCCGGGAAGGCGCCCCTCCTCGGCCAGCATCTGCTCGCGCGCCTCGTCGCCGATCACCGACTGCAGCTCGGCGACGATCTCCGGGTACGGGGCGGGCCCGGCCGCGGTGCCGATGACGTAGTGGGTGTCGCGCACGTTGGTCACCCAGTCGCGGATGGCCTCGTTGAGGGCGTCCTTGAGCGTCCCGATGCCCGAGTCGACCGGCCGCACCTCGGCGCCCAGCATCCGCATGCGGATGACGTTGAGGCGCTGGCGGGCCATGTC
>JAEMRL010000329.1:1755-3348 GCA_016463385.1 Thermoleophilia bacterium | reverse complement strand
TCATCCGCGTCACCGAGGGCGACCGCGTCGACTTCACCCTCACGAACACGGGCTCGCTGCCACACTCCATGGACTTCCACGCGGCCAAGATCTCCTGGTCGCGCCACTACGGGCCGGTGCAGCCTGGCGACTCGGCCTCGTTCTCGTTCGTCGCCAAGGTGCCCGGGGTCTTCATGTACCACTGCGGCGTGCCACCGGTGCTGCTGCACATCGGCCAGGGCCAGTACGGGACGATCATCGTCGACCCCGCCGACCGGTCGCTGCTGCCGCCCGCGCAGGAGTTCGTCATCGTCCAGACCGACGTCTATCCGGGCATGAACGGCGCGACCTCCGACTTCGCGGCGCTCCAGCGGGCCGACCCGGAGCTGGTCGTCTTCAACGGCTACGCCAACCAGTACACCGGAGACGCCGCGATCCGGATCAGGAAGGACGAGGTCGTGCGCGTCTTCGTCCAGAACGCCGGACCGAACCGCTGGTCGGCGTTCCACGTGATCGGCGCCCTCTTCGACCGGGTCTACGCCGAGGGCATCTACCCGGAGAACCTCACCCGCGGCTGCCAGACGCTCAACCTCTCACCGAGCCAGGGCGCGGTGGTGGAGTTCACGGTGGAGGAGGACGGGTCCTACCCCTTCGTCTCCCACGATTTCCACGACCACGCCAAGGGCGCCTTCGGGCTCTTCACGACGAACGGCGATGGCACCGGAGGCGCCGGCTGACGCCACGCGCCCCCCGGCGGCTCCCGTCGGCCGGCGGGGGGGCAGGGTCACCATCCGCCCCGGCGCTCCTGATTATTTCCGCTGGAGTACAGTGGAATGAGATCTCGAGGAGGGCACGTGGCGACGCGAGGACAGGGCCGGGCAGGGGCCGCCGTCCTCGCCGCGGGCCTGTCCCCGGAGGAGGCCGGAGCCCTCGCGCACCCCTCGCGGCGGAGGATCGCCGAGGCCCTCGGGTCAGGGGAGGCGGGCCTGACGGTCGCCGCCCTGGCGCAGCGGGTGGAGCTGCACCCCAACGCCGTGCGCCAGCATCTCGACGTGCTGCAGCGGGCGGGGGTGGTGGTCGCCGCGCCGTCGGCCCCCACCGGGCGCCGGGGCCGGCCGAGCACGGTCTACGCCCTGGCCGCCCCTCACGCCGTCGCGGCCCTCGGGCACCGTGAGCTGGTGCGGCTGCTGCTGGAGTTCGTGCGCCGGATGCGCACGGACGAGGACGAGATCGAGGCCTTCGGCCGCGAACAGGGCCGCCACCTGGTCGCCGGGGAGCCGGAGCCGGGGGCGCTCGCGGCCTCGTTCGCCGGGCTCGGCTTCGCGCCGGAGGAGGTCACCAGCGAGGGCGACCGGCGCGCCGGCGCCATGGACCTGCGCCTGCGCGCATGCCCGTTCAAGGAGGCGGTGCTCGCCGAGGGCGGGCACCTGATCTGCGCGCTGCACCGCGGCCTGGTGCGCGGCGCGCTGGCGCGAATCGACGACACGGCCGAGCTGGCCGTGTTCGAGCCGAAGGACCCCGTCACCGCCGGCTGCCGCGTGCTGGTCACCGGCCTCGGCCCCCGCGACACGCCCGGCCGCGAGGACCCCGCCGCCGCCTAGCTCCGCGGGTCGT
>JAEMRL010000329.1:0-1745 GCA_016463385.1 Thermoleophilia bacterium | reverse complement strand
GTAGCGGCCCGCCCACGGACCGGGCCGCCCCGCCTGGTCCTAGTACGGATGTGCAATTGCGGCTGGGACCCGGGCGGGTCCAGCATCGCCGTCGAGACGGTTCGCGATCCCGGGACGGCGCACGCCGGACGGGCGACGGAAGGGCGACGACGTGCGAGTGATCATCACGGGGTGCGCGGGCTTCATCGGCTCGCACGTGGCCGAGCGGATGGTGGCCGAGGGCTGGCGGGTCACCGGCATCGACGCCTTCACCGACTACTACGCCGAGGCCGACAAGCGCGACAACCTGCGGAGCCTCGCCGCCGAGCCGCGCTTCGACCTCGTCGAGGCCGACCTGGCCGACGCGCCCCTCACGTCGCTGCTGGCCGGCGGGCCGCCGATCATCCACCTGGCCGCCCAGCCCGGCGTGCGCGGCAGCTTCGGCGACGGCTTCGGCCGCTACCTGCACGACAACGTGCTCGCCACGCAGCGCCTCTTCGAGGCCGCGCTCGAGGCCGGATGCCGGCGCGTGGCCTACGCCTCCTCGTCATCGGTCTACGGCGACGCGGAGGCCTACCCCACCGTCGAGGGCCTCACCCCCCGCCGCCCGCGCTCGCCCTACGGCGTCACCAAGGGCATGTGCGAGGACCTCGCCGCCATCTACGGCCGCCAGGGCATCGAGGCCGTGGGGCTGCGCTACTTCACGGTCTACGGGCCGCGCCAGCGCCCCGACATGGCGATGCGGAGGCTCTGCGAGGCGGCCCACGGCGGGCCGCTCTTCCAGCTCAACGGCGACGGGAGCCAGTCGCGCGACTTCACGCACGTCTCCGACGTCGTCGCGGCGACGGTGCTCGCCGCCACGACCGACGAGCCGCCGCCCCCGCTGCTGAACGTGGGCGGCGGCGAGGAGGCGACCATGACCGAGGTGATCGGGATCCTCGGCGACCTCTCGGGCGCCTCGATCCCCGTGCGACGCATCGGCGCGCAGCGGGGCGACGTGATCCGCACCGGTGCCGACACCACCCTCCTGCGCGCGCTCGGCTGGTCGCCCGCCGTGAGCCTGCGCGACGGACTGCGCTCCGAGCTCGAGTGGGTCGCCGCGCGCCACGGCCGCACCGCCTCCGCGGCCGCCGCGTGAACCTCGGCCGCTCAGACGGGGAGCAGCTCCTCGACGGCGCCGAGGATGCGCTCGGTGCGCTCCGGCCAGCGCTTCTTGAGACGGCGCAGCGGACGGTCGATGCGGCGCATGACGGCGGCCGCCAGGTGCCAGTCGAGGCCCGGGGGCGCACCGCCGTGCCCGCGACGGCGTCGTCGCCGGGTACGGCGGGCGTCGGCGGCGTCCTCGGCGCGGCCGCTGACGAGGTTGCCCGCGTAGGCGGCGAGGTCGTGGGCGGCGGGAGCCGCGCAGAGCGTGTCGGTGTCGACGACCCAGAGACGGCCGTCGTCCTCCAGCATCTGGCCCACCGTGTAGTCGCCGTGACTCGGCACGCGGACCAGACCGGACGGCGTCGCGCGCTCCAGCCGTTCGGCGGCGCGTGCCAGCCGCGGCGCGAGCGCGGGCAGCGCGACGGCCACCCGGGCGACCGCGGCCCGGCAGAGGGCGAGGAGATCGCCCGGATCGTGCTCGGGCAGCCCGCCGATCGGCGCGTCGTGCAGCCGCCGCAGCACCCGGCCGGCGCGCTCGGCGGCGGCCACGGCGTCGTCTCGGCCGAGCGGGCGACCCGGGGCCCAGAGCTGGGCGGTGACCCCCGAGGCGAGGTCGGCGC
>JAEMRL010000328.1 GCA_016463385.1 Thermoleophilia bacterium | reverse complement strand
GGTCGTCGGCGACCAGTTCCCGTCGCACCACCTCGGCGCCGTCCGCCTCGGCCGCCTCGGCCAGCGCCGGGCCGGAGGCGTCGGGCCGCTCCCCGCGGGCGGAGCGGTCGGACACCGTGATCACGGCGACGCGCAGGCTCACGCGGGAGCGGGGCCCTTGGTCTTCTCGAGCAGCCGGATCCCGTCGATCACGACGGCCGTGTCGATCCCCTTCACCAGGTCGTAGACGTTCAGCGCTGCCACCGAGACCGCGGTGAGCGCCTCCATCTCGACTCCCGTCCGCGCGGTGGTCTCCACCTCGGCGCGGATCCGGACCTCGCCGGCGCCCGCGTCGATCTCCACCTCCACGCCGGCCCGGTCGATCGGCAGCGGATGGCAGAGCGCGATCAGCTCGGAGGTGCGCTTGGCGGCCATGATCCCCGTCACCCGCGCCACCGCGGCCGCGTCCCCCTTGGGCAGCTCCCCGTCGGACATCGCCCGCGCGGTCGCCGGAGCCATCCGCACGATGCCCTCGGCCACCGCCCGGCGCAGGATCGGAGGCTTGTGGCCGACCCCCACCATGCGGGCCTCGCCGCGCGCGTCGAGGTGGGTGAGCCCGGGCTCGTCGCTCATGTGCCCGCCCTGCGGCTGCGCCGGCGGTCGGCGGCCCGCTTGCGGCTGATGTCCTCCTGCTGGGCGTCGAGCCACTTGCCGACGTCGTTCTCGCGCACGATCCGCTTGATCTCCTGGTTGCGGAAGGCGCGCTCGTCGTGGGCCATCGTCAGCGCCTGGTGCAGGGCCTCGGCCTGGGCGTCCACGTCGAACGGGTTGATCGTGATGGCGTAGGCGCCGAGCTCCTCGTGGGCGCCCGCGTTCTCGGAGAGGATCAGCACGCCGTCGCGCTCGTTGACGAGCGGCGCCTCCTTGGCGATCAGGTTCATGCCGTCGAAGATCGGGTTCACCACCAGCACGTCGTAGTGCTTGTAGGCGGCGACCGCGCGGTGGATGTTGCTCTCGATCCGCAGGTCGATCGGCATCCAGTCGGGCGTGCCGTGCTTGAGGTTCACTTGGCTCACCACGTCGCGGATCTTGGCGAGGTACTCGACGTACTCGTCCACGTCCTGGCGGGTGGGCTGAAGCAGCGCGAAGAAGGTGATGTCCTCGCGGAACTCGGGGTGCCGGTCGAGGAAGACGTCGAACGCCTTGAATCCGCGGAGGGTGTTCTTGGAGAGGTCGGTGCGGTCGACCCGGACGACCATGTACTGCCGCCGCCGCCTCAGGATCCCCGCCTCCTCGACGGCGACCTCCGGCGCCCGGGCCAGCCGCTCGAACATCGGCGCGTTGACCGAGATCGGGTACGAGCGCACCCAGACGTCGCGGCCCTCCCAGCGCACCTGCCGCTTGGCGTAGTCGACCGGCAGGTCCAGCAGGTCCTCGCAGCACAGCAGGAAGTTGCGCGCGTAGCTGTGGGTGTGGAAGGCGATCACGTCGTTGGCGAGCAGGCCCCGCAGGATCCCCTCGCGGATGTGCGGCGGCAGGATCCGCCAGTAGTCCGGCTGGCTCCACGGGATGTGGATGAAGTGGTGGAGGAAGGCCCCCGGGTGGGCCGCGCGGATCGCCTCCGGCGCCGTGTAGAGGTGGTAGTCGTGGAGCATCACGATGCGGTCGGGGTCCTCGTCGAGCTCCGCGATGACCGCGTCCGCGAAGGCCTGGTTGGCCACGACGTAGCCGTGCTCCCAGGCGTCCAGCTCCTCCCGGCGCACGTCCGGCGCGTTGCTCAGGTCCCAGAGGTAGTGCTGGATGAACCAGAGCATCGGGTTGGCGACGACGTTGTAGTACTGGTGGTAGGTCTCGGGTTCGATCACCACGAACCGGCCCCGGGTCTCGATGCCGAGGTCCATGGGGAAGCTGCCGCCCTCCGCCTCCGCCGCGACCTTGTGGTCGGCCTTCGACGAGGCGGCCGACACCCAGAGCGCCGGCGTGTGCTCGACCAGGCCGAGGAGGGCGGTCACGAGGCCCCCGCCACCGCGGGTCTGCTCGACCTCGCCGTCGACTCCGTGGCCGAAGGTGACGGGTCCGCGGTTGGACACCAGGATGAGTGGGGAGGGCCGTCTGCTCACCGATAACGCTCCGGTCGGTCAAGATGCGCGGCGTGCTGGACTCTACGCCCACCCGCCCGAAGCACGGCGGCCGCTAGCGGATGCTCAACATCCGCCTCTACCGGACCTCGTGGCTCGTGGCCGGCGTCGCGCTCATCGTGGCGCTGCTGACGCTGCAGACCCCCGATCCCGGCGCCGAGCCCTCCCTGCCGTCGACGATCAACGGCCAGGAGACCCTGCTCCTGGAGAGCCAGCTGCGCTCGATCGCGCCCGAGCGGCCGCCCGGATCGGCCGCCAACCTGCGCGCGGCGCGCTTCGTGGAGGGCCAGCTGGCCCAGGTCCCCGGGGCCACGGCGCCGGGGGGCCAGAAGAACCGCGTGCAGAAGCAGGACTTCCAGGCGCTGCGCGACGGCGAGCCCGTCGATCTGCAGAACGTCTACCTCGTGGTGCCGGGGGTCGCCGACGGCCGGGTCCCGGGTGGCGTCGTCGTGGTGGCGCCCCGCGACACGCCGGCCGGGGTCTCGGCCGGCTCGAGCGCCACGGCCGTGATGCTGCGCCTGGCCCGCGCATCGGGCACGATCCGCCACCAGCGGCCTCACCTGTTCGTCTCCACCGACGGCAGCACCATCGGCAACGCCGGCCTGCGGTGGTTCCTCTCGCGCTTCTCGGCCTTCCCGATCTCGGCCGTCGTCGTGCTCGACGCGCCGGGCGAGGAGAACGGTGACCGCATCCACGTCTGGAGCGGCGGCCGCACGGACCGCCAGGCGCTCGGGCTCGGCAACTTCGCCGGGCGCTCGGTGGAGCGCGTCGGCGGCCGGGCCGACGGCCCGCCGTCCGTCAACGGCCAGCTCCCGCGCCTGGCCGTGCCGCAGACCTTCGGCGAGCAGGGCGCCGCCATCGAGGCGGGATTCCCGGCAGTGACCCTCTCGGCGCGCTCCGAGTCGCCGCTGCGGGAGGGCCGCGCGCCCACCGCCGAGCGCCTCGAGCTGGTGGCGAACGCCACCGGGGACCTGCTCAACGTGCTCGACGCCACGCCCGCGATCCCGGCGGCCGACGGCAGCCTGCGCTTCGCGGGCAAGTTCCTCCGCCCCACCATCGCCCGCTTCGCCCTGCTGCTGTCGATGCTGCCCGTGCTGGTGCTGGCCCTCGACATCGTCGCCCGCCAGCGCCGGGCGCGCGTCCCGCTCGGCGACGGCCTGCGCGCGGTCGGCCTGCGCGTCGTGCCGCTGGCCGCCGCCCTCGGCACCGCCCACCTGCTGGCGATCGGCGGGCTGCTGCCC
>JAEMRL010000327.1:2998-3373 GCA_016463385.1 Thermoleophilia bacterium | reverse complement strand
GCGCGACGTGCGTCCGCTGGTGGCCCGTGGCACGGAGCTGGAGCTGCCGTTCCCCTTCGGCGTGGCGCGGCGGCTCCTCGGCCGGACGGTCCGGGAGGCGGCCGACCCGCAGGCCCTGTTCCAGGGCGCGGCACGGCACGCAGCCCGCGTCTTCGACCTGGACGACGGCCCGGACGGAGACGGGGATCCACTCGCAACGATCCACGGCCTCCACTGGGTCGTCGCCGACCTCGCCGCCGAGGGGCCGCTGATGCTCGGCATCGACGATCTCCCGTGGGTCGATGCGCCGACCCAGCGACTGCTGGCCTACCTCTCGCGCCGGATCGACGACCTCCCGGTCGCCTTCATCCAGGGCGAGCCGCTCACGCGCGCCAC
>JAEMRL010000327.1:849-2988 GCA_016463385.1 Thermoleophilia bacterium | reverse complement strand
GATCGTGACGGCGCGCGCCGAGAGCGCCGGCGGTGTGGAGGGGGCGCTCGAGGCGATCGAGGAGGCCGCGACGAACGGCCGCATCGAGCCCGGCCCACTCAGCGCCGACGCCGTCGCGACGCTGCTCGCCGACGCCTTCGAGGAGCCCGTCGCGCCGGCGTTCGCGCAGGTCTGCCGCGATCGCACGGGCGGCAACCCGTTCCTGGTCGCCGAGCTCGTGGCCGAGCTGCGCCGGCAGGGCGTTTCGCCGGTCGCATCCGCGGTGGGCCGGGTGGAGGCCGCCGCTCCCGGCGGCGTGGCACGTGCCGTGCGGCTCCGCCTCGCCCGTCTCGGCCCGGACGCGCGGCGGCTCGCCCGCGCGCTCGCGGTGCTCGGCGACGACACCGACCTCGATCCCACCGCAGAGCTCGCCGGCCTGGCCCCCGCACCCGCCGCGTCGGCCGCGGTGGAGCTGGCCGGCGCCGCGATCATCGACGACGCGGAGCCGCTGCGCTTCCGTCATCCGCTGCTGCGCGCCGGAGTGGAGGCGGAGACGCCCCGCATCGCCCACCACGCCGCGCACGAGTCGGCGGCGCGGATCCTGGCGGCGAGGGACGCCCCGCCCCACCGCGTCGCGGCGCACCTGCTGGCCGGGCGCGGTGGCGCCGGTGACCGATGGGCGGTCGACCGCCTGCGCGCGGCAGCCCGCGGCTTCCGTTCCCAGGGCGCGCCCGAGCAGGCGGCGGCCCTGTTGCGCCGGGCGCTCGACGAACCGCCCGCGCCGGGGGAGCGGGCCGCCGTCCTGACGGAGCTGGGCTCGGCCGAGCTCGCCGCGCTCCTGCCCGGGGCGGACGCGCACCTGGCCGAGGCCCTCGCCGCCACCGATGAACCCTCCGTGCGAGCGGTGCTCGCGCTCGAGCTGGCGATCGCCCGCTACTTCGCGCAGGACCACGCGGGCGCGGTGACAGTGCTCGTCGCCGAGATCGAGCGCCTCGGCGAGGCCCCCGGACTGCGCGAGGAACGGCTGAGGCTCGAGGCCTTCCTCGGCCTGGCCGCGCGCTACGACCTCGACACGGAGGGCCGGTCGAGGGGCCGCGTTCAGCGCCTCGCCGCCAACCTCCCGGGCGCGACGCCCGCCGAGCGCCTGGTGCGGTCGGTGGCGGCGCTGGAGGCTCCGGGCGACACGGCGGCGTCCCTGGCCGAGGCGGCGTCACTCGCCGAGGCGGCGATGGACGACGACTCCTGGCCCTACCCGAACGAGGGCGCGGGGACGGTCGCGATGTACCTGTTCGCCGGGCGACCCGACCTGGCGGCCGCGCTCGCCGACCGGATGGTGGAGGAGGCGCAGGAGAGCGGGTCGCCGCTGCGCCATGCGCTCGGCCTCGGGGCGCGCGGCATCGTCGCGGTCGATGTCGGCGACGTCGCCGGCGCGGTGGCCGACCTCGGCGCGGCGACCGCGACCGTCGCCGAGCTCAGGGCGCAGGTGATCGCGCCGACCGTCGGGTATCTCGTGCTCGCGCTGGTCGAGGCCGGCGAGACACGGCGCGCGGAGGAGCTGCTCGAGACGCACGGCCTCACCGGCGATCTGGCGCCGCAGATGCTCCTGAACCCCCTGCTCCACGCACGCGGGACATTGCGCGCGGCCGAGGGCCGGTATGCCGAGGCGGCCGACGATCTGACCGAGCTCGGACGGCGCCACGGCCATTGGGGCATGACCCGTCCGAACCCTCCCTGGAGGTCGGGGGCCGCGCTCGCGCTGCTGGCGTCCGGTTCCGTCGCCCGGGCGCGGGAGCTCGCCGAGGAGGAGCTCGGCATCGCCGAGCGCTGGGGAGCCCCGAAGCCGATCGCCGTGGCCGAGCGCGCCCTCGGCCTGATCGAGGGCGGCGAGGAGGGGATCAGGCGACTGCGGGCCGCTCGCAGCCGCCTCCAGGGGACGCCCTGGGCGCTGGAGCGGGCGCGGGCGGGCGTCGACCTCGGGTCGGCCGTGCGGCGGGCCGGGCGACGGAGGGAGGCGCGCGAGATCCTCGTGGAGGCGATGGACGAGGCGCACCGCTGCGGCGCCGAGGCGCTCGTCGCGCGGGCCGGGCACGAGCTGCGGGCATCGGGCGCGCGCTCGCGGCGGCGCGCGGGCACCGGCGCCGACGCGCTCACCCCCAGCGA
>JAEMRL010000327.1:0-839 GCA_016463385.1 Thermoleophilia bacterium | reverse complement strand
GGGGTGAGCGCGCGTGGCCGGCCTGGCGGTGTCCGGCATGACCAACCGCGAGATCGCGCAGGAGCTCTTCGTGTCGCTCGCCACGGTCGAGACGCACCTCACGCACACCTACCGCAAGCTGTCGATCGACGGCCGCCCCGACCTCGCCGGGGCGCTCTCGGGGGGCTGAGCGGTGAAAACTTCGGGGTGGTGACCCGGACGCGATGCGGGCCGCCCCGGGAGCAGGCTCCGCTCATCAGGCAGAACCCGCCCCGGAGGAGGAACCCCGAGTGAGCACCCGCTACGACACCCGCGCCGAGACGATCGCGCTGCGCAGCATCGAGATCATGGCGAGCGGCACCTACGACGACTTCGTCGAGACCGTCCACCCCGACTTCATCAACCACGAGGCCAAGGACGAGCCGCCCGAGTGCCGGGTCGCCTACGGCCCCGACGCCGCCTACGCCACGGCGCTCTGGCTGCGCGACGCGTTCGCCGAGCTGCGCTTCGACATCCACGAGGTCGTCGCCGAGCGCGACCTGGTGGTCGTCCACCTCTCCATGTCGGGCCGCCACGTGCGCCCCTTCGTGGGGTACGACGCCGAGGCGCGGGTGAGCGAGGCCTTCCCGCCCACCGGCAAGCGATTCAGCGTGCTGCACACCCACTGGCTGAGGATCGCCGACGGCAAGGCCGCCGAGCACTGGGCCAACCGGGACGACCTCGGCCTGGCGATCCAGCTGGGCTGGGTGCCGCCGACCCCGGTGTATCTCTGGAGGATGCGCCGGGCCAAGCGGCGGGCGATCCGGGAGCAGACGGAGTGAGGCGGAGGGCCCGGGCACCACGCGCGCCCTCAGGCGGCG
>JAEMRL010000326.1 GCA_016463385.1 Thermoleophilia bacterium | reverse complement strand
GGACCGCTCGCCAACGCCCTCATCCTCGAGGGCATGACGGCGATCATCATCAACCTCAACAAGCGCTACGGCGGCGAGGCCAGCCTGTCGATCTCGGGCCTCGAGAACGCCCCGGAGCGCCCCGCCTGATCGACCGCGGGAGGGCGGCGCCGGTGCGCCGTCCTCCCGCCGTGTGGCTCTACCACCCGCGCCATTCGGTGAAGGGGTCCGAACCGCGGCGCGGCGATGGGGAGGAGTCCACGCCGTCAGGGAGATGCCCGAGATAGACGAGCCCGACGAGTGCGTCGCGGGGCTCGAGACCGAGCGCCTCGCGCACCTCGGGCTCGTCGGTCATGGTCCCGGTGCGCCAGATCGCGCCAAGGCGTCGGGCATGCGCGGCGAGGAGCAGGTTCTGCACCGCCGCGGCGACCGCGTCGCGATCCTCGCGCGCGCGCACGGGGTCCACGCCAGGGATCAGGCAGCAGGCGATCACCACGGGAGCACGATCGAGCAGGGCGGCCTCCTTGGCGCGGCCCTCGGGCGTCAGGTCCGGTCGCATGCGGGCGACCGCCTGCGCGTGCGCCTCGCCCACGATCCCGCGCGCGTCCCCGGCCAGCACCACGAAGCGCCAGGGGGCGGTCTCCTTGTGGTTCGGCGCGGCGACGGCGGCGTCGAGGAGTTCCTCGACGACCTCGCGGTCCACGGGATCGGCGCTCACGCGGCCGACGCTGCGCCGGCCGTGGATGGCCGACAGCACCGGATCAGGCATATCCGAGATCCTCCAGTTCGTCCTCGTCGAAGCCCAGGTGGTGCCCCAGCTCGTGGAGGACCGTGATCCGGACCTGCTCGACCATGTCGGGCCGGGCCGGGTAGTGATCGATGAGGGGATGCATGTAGATGGCGATGCGCGCCGGGAGGATCCCCGACGGCAGACCGCCCTCGGTGAGGGGGACGCCGATGTAGAGGCCGTAGAGCGGCCCCATGTCACCGCGCGCGTGCTCCTCGACGACGACCGCGACCTCGTCGAGTGCCGAGGCGAAGGGCTCGGGGATCGCGTCCATGGCCTCCGCCACGAGATCCTCGAATTCGTCGCGCCCGATCGTCACACCCCGATGGTAATGATCCCCCCGTTCGGGGGGCGCCCTCCACCGTCCGTCCGGTGGTTCTCCTGCGCATGCGCCCACGCTTACCTGTCTCCCACGGACGGATCCGAGGGGAGCGCGGTGTGACGACAGGCAGGTGGACGAGATGGGCGGTGGCCGTGCTCGCCGCCGCGGCAGTCCTCGCCGGGGCCCCTCCCGCCCCCGCGGCGGAGGAGCCGGCGGCGATCCCGCTCTCGCGGGCCCTGACGCTCCTCGAGACCGGGGGTGCCGACTCAGCGACGCTGACGGGGAACATCGGCGCCCAGAGTCTCGTGGTGCGCGTCGACGGGCGCGAGCGGATCACCCCCCTTCCGAGCGGCCTGACCGAGCGCGTGATCGACGCCTCCCAGGAGGGCGGCGTCCCTCTGCGCGTGATCGCTCCGCCGGCGGAGCCCGCAGCGGTCGGCGACGAGGGCGGGGCGGGCTTCCAGCTGCAGGCCTTCGCGCAGACCTGGGGTCCGCTGATCCTGCTCGCGGGGCTCGTGATCGTCTCGGCGCTCGCCCTCCGCGTCGCCGGCGGCGCCCGGTTCAAGCAGAACGTGCGGCCGGTCCGCTCACCCTCCCGCTTCGCCGACGTGGCGGGGATCGACGAGATCCGCGACGAGGTGTCCGAGATCTCGGACGTCCTGCGCGACCCGGCCCGCTTCGACCGGGTCGGCGCCACGCTGCCGCGCGGCATCATCCTTCACGGCCCCCCGGGAACGGGGAAGACGCTGCTCGCGCGGGCCGTGGCGGGGGAGGCCGGCGTGCCGTTCTTCAGCGCCTCCGGTTCGGAGTTCGTCGAGGTCTACGGCGGCCTCGGCTCCAAGCGCGTGCGCGCACTCTTCGCAGCGGCGCGGAAGGCCGCTCCCTCGGTGGTCTACATCGACGAGATCGATGCGGTCGGGAGCCGGCGCACCGGACACGCCTCCTCGGGCGAGCGGGAGCAGACCCTCGATCAGCTGCTGACCGAGATGGACGGCTTCGCCATCCACGCCACGCGGCCCGTGGTCGTGCTCGCGTCGACCAACCGCATCGAGGACCTCGATCCGGCCCTGATCCGCTCGGGGCGTTTCGACCGCAAGATCGCCGTGGGGCTGCCGGGCAAGGAGGCGCGCCGGGAGATCCTCGACGTCCACCTGCGCGGTCGCCCTTTGTCGCCGGGCACCGACTCCCAGACCATCGCCGCCTTCACGGTGGGCATGGCCGGTGCCGACCTCGCCGCTCTCTGCAACGAGGCCTCCTTCGAGGCGGCCCGCGCCGGGACCGATGCGATCTCCCTGCCGCATTTCCGCCGTGCGCTGATGCGCCTCGCGGCCGGGCCCGAGCGCAAGGGGCGGCTCCTGTCCGAGGATGAGCGGCTGCTCGTGGCGTACCACGAGATGGGGCACGCCCTGGTCGGGCACATGTCGCCGCTCTGCGATCCGGTCGAGCGGGTGACCGTCATCCCGCAGGGCATGGCCCTCGGCGTCACGATCGCCCTGCCCTCGGAGGACAAGTTCCTGGCGACCCGGCAGGAGTGCATCGAGCGGATGGGCATGATCATGGCCGGAAGAGCGGCGGAGGAGCTGGTCTTCGGCGAGTTCACGAGCGGGGCGGCCGACGACCTCATCCGCGCCTCGACCCTCGCACGGCGCATGGTCGGCGAGATGGGGATGGGAGCGGGAACCACCGCCCAGAGCCTCGCCTCGGGCCTCCCCGGCACCCAGGGCGCGGAGGCCTCCGAGCGGGCGGAGGCCGCGGCCCACCGGCTGGTGGAGGACGCCTTCCGCACGGCCACCGGGGTCCTCGCACAGCACCTCGAGCTGCTCCACCTGGGCGCTCGGAGGCTGATGGACGAGGAGGCTCTCGAGCGCGACGAGCTGGCCGACCTCTTCGGCCCGCGGCCCACCTCCCGGCGGCTCCACCCCCTCGGGGAGCCGCGCATCCCGCTCTGATCTGGATGCGTCAATTGGCGCACGGTCCTCTCGCCGATTGACGCGCCTCCCGGAGCGGGCCCGGGCGCGACGCGGCTCAGATGGGCGCGGATCCGTGCGCCGGTGGCGGGCACCATCACTCCATGGCGCGCACGCTCTACAAGGCACGGGGGATGGGATCGTCTCCGCCCTGCGCGATCTGCATGGGGCCCGGCTCCGGTCCCCGGGCGCGGCTGCATCTGCCCTTCGGGCTGAGCGTCTGGCTCTGTGCCGAGCACCGGTCTCCGGAGTTCCTGACCCGGCGGGCGGGGCGGGACCTGGTGGTCAGCCTGTCCGGCGTGTGGGACGCCGCCGGGTGCATGACCGCCTCCCGCCG
>JAEMRL010000325.1 GCA_016463385.1 Thermoleophilia bacterium | reverse complement strand
CGCGGCCTTCGCGGGCCTCGCATGGTCGGAGCCCGCCGCCGGACCGACCGCGAGGGCGCCGGCCGCGGGCGCGACCGCGACCGCCGCGGCGCTCGCCGATATCCCCCCGGACTACCTCGCCCTCTACCGGCGCTTCGGCAGGGACATGGACATCGACTGGCGCTTCCTCGCCGCGATCGGCGGGCAGGAGTCGGACCACGGCCGCAACCCGTGGGCCGCCCAGGTCAACGCGGCGGGCTGCGTCGGCCCGATGCAGCTGGGCGTCGGCGGCCGCTGCGGCGACTTCGTCGGCGCCTGGGGCGTGGACGGCGACGGCGACGGGCGCATCGATCCGCGCCGGCCCGCCGACGCCATCGCCACGGCCGCGCGCGGGCTGCGCCTCGGCAAGGGCGCCCCGCCCGCCGGCGGCGACGCCGAGGGCTACCGGCGGGCCGCCTGCGGCTACTACGGCGCCTGCTCGGACGCCCGCGCCGACTACGCCGCCGAGGTCATGGCCCGGGCGGCGCGGTACGGCTTCCGGGGCTGAGCCGCCCCCGCCAGGGCCCCCGCGCCCTCCGGCGCGGCGCGGGGCGCGGGGGCCGGGGTGATCAGTAGGGCGAGGTGGGCGTGTGCGCGTTGTCGCCGCCGCCCACCAGCGCCGGCTCGGGGACGGGCTCGACCGCCGGAGGGGCCGCCTCGGCGGCGCCGCCCCAGGTCTGCACGCCCAGCTTGTGGAAGCCGCGCACGTTGTTCAGCCGTGCGTCCCGGCCCCGGTCCATCGGCAGCACGCGGCCGTCGAGGAGCGGCGTGAGGTAGGGCGCGAGCACCGCGCCGCCGCCGCCGGTGATCACGATCGCGTCCATGTCCCATTCGTCGGCCCAGAGGCGGTTCGCGTCGGCCGCGATGTCGGAGGCCAGCTGGTTCATGACGTGCTCGATCAGCTTGCTGAGGTCGAAGCTCTCGCCGCGGATCTTGATGCGGCCCTCCTCCATGGCGTCGTAGAGGCGGTAGAGCTCGACGCTGACGCCGCTCTTCTCGCGGATCTTGCCGGCGATCGTCGCGAACGCGCGCCCGACGCCGGTCTCGGTGCTCTGGCTCGCGCGCTCGAGGAAGGTGCCCCGGTCGGAGACCGTCAGGTCGGAGGTCTGGAAGCCGACGTCCACGACGCCGATCTTCTGCTGGAGGGACGCCTGGTCGCCGACGCCGCCGGCCTCGTTGAGCACCATGTCGTAGACCGAGCCGAAGGGCTGCGGGATCACCGTGACCTCGGCGAGGTCGAGCACCTGGCGCTCGCGCCGGCCGTCGGGGGCGATCGTGGTCAGCACGTGCCGGCCGCGCAGGATCCGCGCGAGCTCGTCGGCCTTGTCGCGGTAGGTCGAGATCGGCAGGCCGGTGACGACGCCGATCGGCCGGCCGGGCTCGGCCAGGTCGGAGGCGACCGCCAGGGCCAGCACCTTCGCCGACTCGGCGATGAAGCGGTCCTGGTCGAGGGTGAACGAGCGCAGGCTGCTCTGGCGCTCGGCGAGGTCGCCGGCGAAGACGGCGTGGTCCTCCAGCTCGAGGTGGAGGTGGTCGCTGCCGGGCCGCGCGACGGCCATCGGGGCGCCGAGGCGGTCCTCGACGGCCTCGCCGATGACCGACTTGACGATCAGCGACCGCCGGCCGTCGGTCGCCTTGGTGAATCCGAATCCGAGATCGATACCGAGGATCTGCATGGGGAGGTCTCCTGGCTGCGGGGGGGTCCGAGCCTATGAGCGCCCCGGGTCGGCTGACTCCTCCCCGTAAGACCTGCGAGCCACTGGCCGATGGGGTGGTTCCCGCGGCCTGAGATCGGCTTCGTCATGCGGTTCTTGCAACTTTCCACAAGAACGCTGCACAAAACCTCTCAAACGCGCACCTGGTCGATGAGGATGTCCTGGACCTGATCGCGCAGATCGAGGAACAACGGGTCGCGGGTGATCGCGGGCCCGCGGTCGGCCGGCAGGGGCACCGGCACCTCGGCCGCGACCCGCCCGGGGTGCGAGGTGAGCACGTAGACCCGGCCCGCCAGGTAGACCGCCTCCTCGACGTCGTGGGTGACCATCAGGATCGTCGTCCCCACGTCGCGCCACACGCCGAGCAGGAAGTCGCGCATCACCCGCTTGGTCTGGGCGTCGAGCGCGCCGAAGGGCTCGTCGAGCAGCAGGATGTCCGGCCGCGGCGCGAGGGCCCGGGCGATCGCCACCCTCTGGCGCATCCCGCCCGAGAGCTCGCGCGGGATCCGGTCGGCCCAGCCGGTCAGCCCCATGATCCCGAGCAGCTCGTCCACGCGCTCGCGCCGCTCGGCGCGCGGCACGCGGGCGGTCTCGAGTCCGAAGGCGATGTTCTCGGCGACGGTCTTCCAGGGGAAGAGGCTGTAGCCCTGGAACACCATGCCGCGGTCGGCGCCCGGTCCGACGACGGCCTCGCCGTCGATCTCCACCCGGCCCTCGTCGGCCGGCTCGAGGCCGCCGACCACGTTGAGGAGCGTCGACTTGCCGCATCCCGAGGCGCCCACGATGCAGACCAGCTCACCGGCGCTGACGCGCAGGTCGATGCCGTCGATCGCCGTGACGGCGGGCCGCCGGCGCGAGCCGGGGAAGGTCTTGACGAGCCCCTCGATCTCCAGCTTCTCGGGGCGGACGATGGTGAGGCTCACGCGCGCGCCCACGGTGCGGCGCGGCGGCGCAGTGCGCGCAGCGCGAGGTCGCTGACGACGCCGATGATCCCGAAGATGATCAGGATCGCGAACATCTCGTCGATCTGGCGGAAGCGCTGGGCCCGGACGATCCGGAAGGCCAGGCCCTCCTCGGCCGCCAGCAGCTCGGCGACGACCAGGATCGACCATGCCGCCGCCAGGTTGATCCGGGCCACGTCGACGATCCCCGGCAGGGAGTGGGGGAGCACCACCCGGCGCAGCACGGTGAGCCGCCCGGCGCCGAGCGTGTAGGAGGCGTTGATGATCTCGCGCGGCACCGCGCGCGCCACGTCGGCCACCATCAGCAGGTTGAAGAAGACCGAGCCGAGGACGATCAGCGTCACCTTCGGCGTCTCGTCGATCCCCAGCCAGAACAGCATCAGCGGCACGAGGGCCGTGGCGGGGATGTAGCGCATGAAGCCCGTGGGGGGCTCGAGGAACGCCTCGACCGACCGGAAGGTGCCCATCGCCAGCCCGAGCACGATCGCGATCGCCATGCTGATGGCGTAGCCGATCAGGATGCGGCGGGTCGAGGCCCAGAAGTCGCCGAGCAGCACGCCGTCGTCGTGGAGGCGCATCGCGCCCTCCCACGTCTCGGCCGGGCTCGGGACGATCAGGTCGCCCGACGACCCGCTCGAGAGCAGCAGCCACAGCAGGATCGGCGTGGCCAGGCCCGCGGCCATGAGCCCGATCCGCCACGCCGCCGGTATGTCGTCGCGCACGCGCAGCAG
>JAEMRL010000022.1 GCA_016463385.1 Thermoleophilia bacterium | reverse complement strand
GTCTCCGAGCGCGTCGCGCACCGCGCCGAATCGTCGGTGCTGGTGGTCCGGCCGACCGACTGAGCGCCTCGTCACCGAGGCGATCCACTGCAACGCAACTGAAGGAGGGCGGTCATGCACACCACCGCCACAACGAAGCGCCTGCTGGTGCTCGCCGACGAGACCTGCGCGGGGCACGAACTGTTCGAGGCGATGCGTGAGCGGGTCGACGCGGAGGCCACCGACGTCCTGATCGTCGCGCCGGCCCTGACGTCGCGCCTGCGCTACTGGCTGTCCGACGAGGACCCCGGCATCGCGGCGGCGGGAGAGCGCCTCGCGGTCTCGATCGAGCGCTGCGCCGCCGCCGGGGTGACCGCGCGTGGCGCGCTCGGCGACGCGGACCCGCTGCAGGCCCTCGACGACGCGATCCGCACGTTCGCACCCGGCGAGGTGATCGTCGCGACGCATCCGGAGAGCCGGTCGAACTGGCTCGAGCACGGCCTCGTGGCCCAAGCGCGGGAGCGGTTCGACCTGCCGATCTCGCACGTCGAGGTCGACGTGGCGCACGACGCGTCGCACATCGTCGCCGCCGAGCCGGTCGACTCGGCCGCCCCGGCACACGAGCGCCACACCTCGCGCGACCTCGCGCTGCTGGCGGTCGCGGGCGTGCTGGCGATCCTCGGCAGCCTCATCTCGTTCGTCTTCTACGCCGTGGACGCGTCGGACTGGCTCGTCTGGACGTGGGTGCTGGTCTTCGACCTCGGCTTCAAGCTCGCCGCCGTCGCGGTCCTCTGGATCCTCTTCCAGCGCCGGGCACGGGCCGACCGCCTGGATCTGTGACGACATGGGGGCCCGCCCCGAGGGCGGGCCCCCCATCGATCGCCTCCCTAATTCAGGACCACCAACGCTCCCGAGAGCGTCTCCTCCAGGTCCTGGCCGATCCGCAGCGAGACGTCGTGCGGGCCCGCGGCGAGCCGCTTCGGCAGCGTCACGCTGACGGTCTGCTCGTCGAGGACGCGGGCCTTCACCCGGCGGCCGTCGATGCGGACCTTCACGGCCTGGTCGATGCCCTGGGCCCTCAGCTCGATCGTCTCGCCCGGCGTCACCACCGAGTCGAGCACCTCGAAGCCGCGCGCCGGGCCGGCCGGCGCGAAGCCCGTGCCGTAGGCCGACAGGTACCACTCCTGCGTGATGCAGCGCCGGGCGCTGCCGCAAGCCCGGACCTTCAGCTTCTGCGGGGCCGCGCGGCCGGCGGCGGCCTTCGGAGTCCAGGTGAGGAGCCCGGTGCGGCGGTTGAGCTTCGTGCCCTTCGGCGACGCCAGGACCTTCAGCGAGCGGACGTTGTCGAGCTCGAGCTGGAACGCCCAGGGCTTGCCCACCTGCGGCGTCCCGTTGGGCGTGCCGGCGAGGACCACGGGCTCCAGCGCGCCGGTGGTGATCTCCTTGGAGATGTTCCCGACGCGGTCGTCGAGCCCGACCGACTGGACCGAGACGTGCCAGCGGGCCGCGCCGCGCAGCGAGAGCGTCGCCTGGGGCTTGGCCAGGATCGGCACCGTCACCTTGGTGACGGGCGCGTCCTGCGGGTCGACCGGAGTCGCCGTGACCACGTAACCGCTGACGCCGGGGACCTTCTTCCAGGTGACCAGCGCGCCGTCGGTGGTGCGCTTCGCGCGCAGGCCCGTCGGCGCCTTCGCGCGGCCGGGATCCTTCACCGTGATCGCGATCGGCCAGTAGCGCGCCGACAGTGGTGCGTCACCGGCGTGGACCACGCCGTAGACCCAGTGCTTGCCGGGCTCGAGGCCCGCCGTCGGCACGTCGAAGCAGCCGGCCGCCGGCAGGTCCCTCGCGATGTCGCGGCCGGTCGCGGCGAAGCCGTTCTGGTCCTCGAAGAGGTCCACCTGCGCGCCCGCCGGCGCGTGCGGGATGTTCCAGCAGACGTTGACGGTCTGCCCGGCCGTGACCGGCGGGCGGGCACGGGTGCCGTAGCCCTCGGCCGGGTCGAGGTAGGGCGTGGCGTCGATGCTCGAGACCGAGACCGACGTGATGCCGGTGCCGCGGGCGATGTGGCGACCCGCCTTCAGCCCGGCGACCGCCAGGTTGACCCCGGCCCCGCCGGAGGGCAGCGCGTAGGTCTTCACGCGCTTCCCGTCCGGCCCGATGATGCTGACGCTCTTCGTCGCGCCGCCGACCTCGATGAGCGACTGCCCGGTGAGGGTCGCCACGTCGAAGGCGACGTCGCCGACGGCGTTCGCGCCCTTGGCCGCCTGACCGCTGACGCGCTCGTTGAGCGAGAGCGGCTGGGGCTGGACCGTGATGAAGGGCGTGATCGACCGGATGATCTCGAAGCCGCCGCTGCCGAGGGGGCGCACGAACGCCGCGCCGATCGTCAGGGGCTTGATGACCGGCGGGTCGACCGTGATGACCCCGCCGATCGCCCTGTCGGAGGCGATGGCGCTCACGCCTCCGAGCACCTGGCCTCCGACGACCGGGACCGGCTCGGGGATCTGGAAGACGACGGTGCCGAGCGCGGTGAACGCGGAGCCGGTGATGCCCATGAACATCCGTCCGCGCACGATCGCCGCGTTGGTGGACGGGAATGCCACGTTCGCCTCGGCCTCGACGCGGAAGGGGTTGGCCGCCAGCAGGATGCGGGCGTCGCCCAGTTTCAGGAGCCGCCCGAGGGCCTCGGCGCTCCCCTTGAACTGGATCGCCGGGCCGGAGATGGTCATGTCGATGTCGGCGACCAGGGCGCTGATGCTCCCCGCGGGCGTGACGATGATCGGCCCCAGCGAGAGGCTGGCACGGCCGTCGAAGCGACCCGCGGTCGAGCTGGCGAGGGTGCCGAGGACCCCGGGGCGGGCGGCCCCGCCGCGAGTGAAGGTGGCGCCGAACGACTCGAGGGTGGTGCCTCCCAGCGTCGGGCCGAGGAAGAGGCCCGGGGCCGGCAGGCGCACATCGGCGCCGAGCTGCTTGAAGGCGCCCTCCTCGAGGTTGAAGGTCCCGCCGACGGCGAAGTTGCCCGGCAACAGGAGCAGCAGCCCCGCCCCGTAGCGGTTCCCGACAGGGTCGATGGTGACGCCGGGGTTCGCGAGCTTGACGCCTGGGAAGAGGGGGAATTTCCCGTTGTAGATCAGGGTCACGTTGGTCGGCTTCAGGCCCTCGAGCCGCGATACCTCGACGCCGGTTCCGGCGACGACGGCGCTGCTGCCGACAGGCAGGGGGATCCGCATGCCGAGGACACCGAAGATCCTGCCGCCGCGGGCTTCGTCGAGCCCGAAGGCCGTCGGGATCCTCACCGAGGTCCCGCCGGGAGTCGAGAGCTTGGTGTCGAGGCTGAACTTCAGGAGCTTCGCGACCGTCTTCAGCGCAGGCTCAGTCACGTCCAGGATCACGGCCTGGCGGCAGTTGGCCTGCTGCAGCACCAGCCGGCTCTCGTCCCCCGTGCGGAGGTCAAGGGGCAGACCCTCAGGTGTGAGGACGCCGAAGCCGGGCTGGCCGGGGCCGCCCGTGCCCGGAAGCGTGTTGGAGAGATCGCAGAGCTCGCCCCGCCTGACGGCCAGGGTCCCGGCGATGAAGGGGACGAAGTCGTCGCCGGAGTTCTTCACCGCGGCCACCAGAGGAAGCCCCGCCGTCTTCTGCCGCATCTCGGTCCGGTCGAGGCTGAGGACCATCTTGCCCCGGATCTCCACGGCTTGAGCCGAGAGGAAGCGGGGGTTGTCGATCTCGACCTCCCCGTTGCCGACATCCAGGCAATCGACGCCGGTCACCGGGATTCCGGCGATCCCGCCGCCGGCCCCGACAGTCATGTTCGCGAAGCTGGAGCACGCGGCCGCGTCGGCGCGGTCGGGCGCCGAGAGCCCGCCCGCGAGCGCCGCGCCGGCCGCGAGAGCGGTCATCGCCGCCAGGCGGGCGGGCCTCCTGCGGCGGGGCCGTCGAGGCGGCGCCACGGTCTGCAGTGTCACGGTCACACCTCCACCCCGGGGAACGACTGTCACAGCCCAGGACGGCGGATCCGGCGGTTTATTCCCGGAGGGGCGGGCGGCGCGTGGCCGCGGGCCCTCCGCGGCTACGGGGCGGTGGCGATCATCACGGCGTTGCCCGAGGGGTCCCTGACCACGAGGCCGTCCCCGTCGGCGACCGCCTCGTGCCCGGCGGTGGCGAGCCGGCCGGCCACCGCGTCGACGTCGGCGCGGGCCGGGAGGTGGATGCGATAGCGGTCGAGGCCGCGCGAGCCCGCCGGCGGCGCAGCGCCCCCGCGCGAGGACCAGGTGTTCAGCCCGAGGTGGTGGTGGTAGCCGCCGGCGGCCACGAAGAGTGCGCCTGGATAGCCGCGGACCATCACGTCGAAGCCGAGGACCCCGTTGTAGAAGGCCTCGGCCGCTCCCACGTCGTGGACCTGCAGGTGGACATGCCCCATCACGGTGCCGTCCGGCACGCCCTCGTCCGGGGTGCCCGCCGGCAGGGCCCCGAGGACGCCGTCGAGGTCGATCGCGAGCGTCCCCATCTCGAGCTCGCCGTCGCGGTGGGCCCACTGGTCGCGCGGGCGGTCGCGGTAGATCTCGATGCCGTTGCCCTCGGGGTCGTTCAGGTAGAGGGCCTCGGAGACCAGATGGTCGGCGGCGCCGCTGAAGCCCCATCCGGCGCCGGTCACCCGGTGGACGGCCTGCGCCAGGTCCGCCCTCGAGGGCAGCAGGATCGCCAGGTGGAAGAGTCCGGTGCTGCGCGGCGGGCGCGCGGACGCGGCCGGATCGCCGACGAGCTCGACGAGGGGCGTTCCGTCGAGCGCGCCGAGCCGGAGGGCCCCGTCGGCGGGCGGCAGGTCGTGGAGCCCGATCGCCCGGCGGTAGAAGCCGGCGACGCCGTCCAGGTCGGCGACGCGCAACCGGACCGGGCCGAGGGCCGTCGCCGCGGGAAGGCCCGGAGGGGTGCGGATCTCGTTCACGGGTGAACCATATCGCGTCCTGAGATCGCGGTCCGGTCTAGACCATCGAGGGGGTGACCCCGGCGCGAACGGGGCATAGTGTCCCGCCCGAGATGAAGAAGAAGAGCGAGCAGACCGCGACGCGCGCCTTCCACCTGAGCCCCCCGGTCGATGAGTGGGAGCGTCAGGGAGCACTCCGTGAGCTGACGCGCGTCGCCCGTGACCTCGAGTTCGACGACTCGGACGCGGTCATCGCCCGCCTCGGCCGGCTGACCCAGAGCCAGCGCGACGCCGTCGCCGAGGCGATGGAGCGGATACTGGAGCTCGGCGAGTAAGTTCGCCCGCGCGGGATACGGGCACTCGTTACGAATGCACCACCCCGGGCCTCAGGAGAACGGCGACGGCCGCCGAATGTGGCCACGAGCGACAAATCCGCCGCCATCCGAGTGGCGATCGCGATAGCCTAGGAACTCGGCGTGTCGACCACCTCCTCCCAGACCATCAAAGTCGTTCTGCCCGAACTCGGTGAGTCGGTCACCGAGGGCATCGTGGTCGAGTGGAGGGTCGCCGAGGGCGACACCGTGGAGTCCGGGCAGACGCTGCTGGACGTGACCACCGACAAGGTGGACGTCGAGGTCCCCGCGCCCGCATCCGGCGTCGTGGCGCGCATCGTGGCCGCGCCGGGCGACACCGTCGAGGTCGGCGCGCTCCTCGCTGAGATGACCTCCGGCGATGGCTCGGGCAACGGCGGCGCCGCGCCTGCCGCGCCTGCCGCGCCTGCCGCCACCGATGGTGATGGCGCCTCCGCGCCCGCCGCCGACGAGGCGCCCGGCCCGATCGTGCCGATCGTGCTCCCCGACATGGAGTCGGTGGTCGAGTGGCGGGTCGCCGTGGGCGACGTCGTCGCGGTCGATCAGGTCGTCGTCGAGGTCTCCACGGACAAGGTGGACCTCGAGGTCCCCTCCCCCGCCGCCGGGCGCATCGCCTCGATCGCGGTCCCCGCGGGCGAGACCTTCACCGTGGGCATCCCGCTCGGCGAGATCCAGTCCGGCGCCGGCCCCGCCGGAGACGGCGCCTCCGCGCCCGCCGCGCCCGCGGCAGAGGCGCCCGCCCCGGCCTCCGGCGGCTCCACGGCCGCCGCCGACCTCGAGTGGCCGAAGATCAGCCCCGTCGCGCGCCGCCTGGCGCTCGAGAAGGGCGTCGACCCCTCGGGCATCGCCGGCAGCGGCCCCGGCGGGATCATCCGCAAGTCCGACATCCTCTCGGCCCCCGCGGGCGGCAACGGCGCCGCTGCGCCGGCCGTCGCGCCGAGCGCTGCCGGCGAGGAGGCCGTGATCCTGCGCGGCCCCGCCGCCGCGCTCGCCGGCTACATGGACGAGAGCCTCTCGATCCCGACGGCGACGAGCTTCCGCACGCTCGGCGTCGCGACGCTCGACGCGCAGCGCCGCCAGATCAACGGCGACCTCAAGGAGGCCGGGCGCTCCGAGAAGCTGTCGTTCACGCACCTGGTGGCCTGGGCGATCATCCGCGCCGCGGAGGCCCTGCCGGCGATGGGCACCGGCTTCCAGGTGATCGACGGCAAGCCGCACAAGCTCGTCCGCGAGACGGTGAACCTCGGTCTCGCCGTGGACGTCGAGCGCAAGGACGGCAGCCGCTCGCTGCTGGTGCCGGTGGTGCGCGACGCGGCCGCCCACGGCTTCCGCGGCTTCCTCGACTCGTTCGACGACCTGGTCAAGCGCACGCGCGCCGGCCAGGTGAAGCCCGACGAGCTCCGGGGCGCGACGATCACGCTGACCAACCCGGGCGGCATCGGTACCGTGGCCTCCGTGCCGCGCCTGATGCCCGGCCAGGGCACGATCGTCGCCACTGGATCGATCGGCTATCCGGCCGGGCTCGCCTCCGCGCGGCCCGAGGCGCTCCGCGAGATGGGCGTCGAGAAGGTCATGACGATGACCAGCACCTACGACCACCGGGTCATCCAGGGCGCCGAGAGCGGCGCCTTCCTCGCCGAGATCGACCGCCTGCTCGGTGGCGCCGACGACTTCTACGAGAAGATCCGCGCCGACCTCGGCCTGGGCGTCGCGCGCGTCGAGGAGAAGGCCGCCGCGGCCCCCGTCGCGGCACCGGCCGGGGCGCCCGCGGTCGCCGACGACGCCCTGCTCGCCGGCGTGGCCGCCGCGATGAGCCTCGTGAAGGCGCACCGCTCGCACGGTCACCTGGCCGCGCGCCTCGACCCGCTCGGCTCCGAGCCCCAGGGCGACCCCGCGCTGAGCGCCGAGAACGTCGGCCTCACCCCCGAGATCATGGCCCGCATCCCGGCCTCGCTGCTGCGCGTGAAGGTGCCGGGCGAGAGCTTCGCCGCGGCCCTCCCCCACCTGCGCACCGCCTACTGCGGCACGATCGCGTATGAGATCGAGCACCTCTCCGATCACCAGAAGCGGCTCTGGCTGCGCGGCGTGATCGAGTCGGGCCGCCTGCGCGACCCCCTGAGCCCCGAGCGCCGCATCGCGATCCTCGAGCGCCTGGTGCAGGTGGACGCCTTCGAGCGCTTCCTGCGGCGCACCTACCTCGGGCAGAAGACCTTCTCCATCGAGGGCGTGGACGCCCTCGTGCCGATCACCGACGCCGTGATCGAGCTCGCGGCCGAGGAGGGGACCTCGGAGGTCGTGCTCGGCATGGCCCACCGCGGCCGCCTGGCCTTCATCACCAACGTCGTCGGCCGCCCCGCCGAGTCGATCATCGCCGAGTTCGAGGGCCACATGGCGTTCGAGTCGGGCGACGAGGAGATCCGCGAGACCGCGGGCGACGTGAAGTACCACCTCGGCGCCGAGGGCACCTACGTCACCCGCAGCGGCCGCTCGGTCACCGTGAAGCTCGCGGCCAACCCGAGCCACCTCGAGCAGGTCAACGCCGTCGCAGAGGGCCACACGCGCGCGCTCCAGACCCAGCGCACCGGTCGCGAGCCGCAGCACGACCCGAAGTCGGCCGTGCCCGTGGTGATCCACGGCGACGCGGCCTTCAGCGGCCAGGGCGTGGTGGCGGAGACGCTGAACCTGCAGGCGCTGCGCGGCTACAGCACCGGCGGCACGGTCCACATCATCGCCAACAACCAGATCGGCTTCACCACCGACCCCTACGACTCGCGCTCGACGTACCACGTCAGCGACCTCGCGCGCGGCTTCGACGTGCCGGTCATCCACGTGAACGCCGACGACGTGGACGCCTGCATCAGCGCCGCCCAGCTCGCGGTCGCCTACCGCGTGCGCTACGAGCGCGACGTGCTGATCAACCTGATCGGCTACCGCCGCCTCGGCCACAACGAGCTCGACGAGCCGGCCTACACGCAGCCCGTGATGAGCCGGACCATCAAGGCCCACCCGCCCGTGAGCAAGCTCTACGCGCAGAAGCTGGTGGACGAGGGCGTGCTCTCCAAGGAGCAGGTGGACGAGATGATCGCGGTCGCCGAGCGGCGCCTGCGCGAGGCCCACGACGCGGTCGTGAGCCGCGGCGAGACCGGGGCCGAGGGCAACGGCGAGCACGGCGCGGGCGCCAAGGCGGCCCTCAACGGGACCGCGGTCGCCGAGGACGTGCTGCGCGACCTCAACGAGCAGCTCCTGAGCGTGCCCGAGGGCTTCACGATCCACCCCAAGCTCGTGCCCCAGCTCGCCCGCCGGCGCGAGGCGCTCGGCCCCGAGGGCGGGATCACCTGGGCCCACGCCGAGGCGCTCGCCTTCGCGTCGCTGCTCACCGAGGGCGTCCCGATCCGGCTGACCGGCCAGGACTCGGCCCGCGGCACCTTCAGCCAGCGGCACCTCGAGCTGCACGACGTCGGCGAGGGCGAGACCTGGACGCCCCACACCGGGCGCGTCTACACCCCGCTCGCCAACCTCGAGAAGGCCTCGGCCTCGCTCGAGCTGCACAACAGCCCGCTCTCGGAGGCCGCCGCGGTGGGCTTCGAGTACGGCTACAGCACCCAGGCGCCCGAGGCGCTGGTGCTGTGGGAGGCCCAGTACGGCGACTTCGCCAACGGCGCGCAGATGATGATCGACCAGTTCATCGTCTCCGGCCGGGCCAAGTGGGGCGAGACCTCGCGCCTGACGATGCTGCTGCCGCACGGTTACGAGGGCAACGGGCCCGAGCACTCCTCGGCCCGCATCGAGCGCTTCCTGCAGGCGGCCGCCGAGGACAACATCCGGGTCGCCAACTGCAGCACCGCCGCGAACTACTTCCACCTGCTGCGCAAGCAGGCGCTGACCGCCAGCCAGCGGCCGCTGATCATCTTCACGCCCAAGAGCCTGCTGCGCGCCAAGAGCGCGTCGTCGAACCTCGGCGACCTCACCGACGGCGCGTTCCAGCCGGTGTTCGACGACCCGCGCGCCGGTGACCGCTCCGGCGTCACCCGCCTGCTGCTCTGCTCGGGCAAGGTGTTCCACGAGCTCGACGGCCACGCCGACCGGGAGTCGCACCCCGAGATCGCGATCGGCCGCGTCGAGCTGCTCTACCCCTTCCCCGAGGAGCGCATCACCGAGCTCCTGGCCTCCTACCCCTCGGTCACCTCGGTGACCTGGGTCCAGGAGGAGCCGCGCAACATGGGCGCGTGGGAGTTCATCAGGCTCCAGCTCGAGCGGATCTTGCCCGCCGGCGTACAGTTGGAGTACGTCGGTCGCGCACGTCGCGCGAGCACCAGCGAGGGGTACCCGCAGGCCCACCAGGCCGAGCAGGAGCGACTCCTCGCCGCGGCGCTGAATCCAGAACAGGAGAAGTGATGAGCGAAGGCTCGCGGGTCGTCGTGCTGGGCGGAGGCCCGGCCGGGGACGTCGCCGCGCTGCGCGCGGCGCAGCTCGGCGCACAGGTGACGATGATCGAGCGGGCCGAGCTCGGCGGGACGTGCCTCAACTGGGGCTGCATCCCCACCAAGGCGCTGCTCGCGACGGCCGATCTGCTGCGGCGCGTGCGCCACGCGGACGAGTTCGGGCTCGTGGTGCCCGAGGTCTCGGTCGACTTCACCAAGATGATGGCCCGCAAGGAGGACATCGTCCTGAAGATGCGCGGCGGCGTCGAGGGCGCGGCCAAGCGCAAGGGCGTGACCGTGGTGCGCGGTGAGGGCCGCGTCGACGGCGACGCGGTGGTCGTGGGCGAGGAGCGCTACCCCTACGACCACCTGGTCGTCTGCGTCGGCACCGAGCCCTCGGGGCTCCCCGGCTACGACATGGACCACCCGGCCGTGCTGACCTCCAACGACATCCTGCGCCTGGAGGCGATCCCGGAGAGCATGATCGTCGTGGGCGGCGGGGTGATCGGCTGCGAGTTCGCCAGCCTGTTCGCCGCGCTGGGCACGAAGATCACGATCATCGAGATCCTGCCCCGCCTCCTTGCGGGCGTGGACCAGCGCACCACCACCCAGTTCCAGAAGATGCTCGAGAAGGACGGCGTCAGCGTGCATCTCGGCCGCCAGGCCGAGGTCACCGGCTACCGCGACGACGGCGTCACCGTGACGCTCGACGACGGCACCGAGATCTCCGCCGAGAAGCTGCTCGTCTCGGTGGGGCGCCGCTCCCAGGCGGCGGGCATCGGCCTCGAGGAGCAGGGCGTCGAGATCAACGACCGCGCCCACATCGTCGTCGACGAATACCTGCGCACCAAGAACCCGAAGATCTGGGCGGTCGGCGACTGCATCGGCGGTCTCCAGCTGGCCCACCTGGCCTCGGCCGAGGGTGGCCGCGCGGTGGAGAACGCGCTCACGGGCGAGATGATCCCGATGGATCGCACCGTCGTGCCGAGCTGCATCTACACGCACCCCGAGATCGCGACCGTCGGCCTCAACGCCGACGACGCGAAGGCCGCCGGCTACGAGGTCAAGCTCGGGCAGGCGCGCTTCGTCGGCTCCGGCAAGGCGCTCGGCGAGGGTGAGCCCGACGGCTACGCCCAGCTCGTGATGGACCAGAAGACGGGGCTGCTGCTCGGCGCGACGATCATGGGCGTGCACGCCGTCGAGATGATCCACGAGGTCGGCGTCGCGATCTCCGAGGGGCTCAGCGTCGCCGAGCTCGGCGAGATCATCCACGCGCACCCCACCGTCAGCGAGATGGTGATGGACGCCGCCCAGCAGGCGGTCGGAGTCGCCCCCTACCTCTCCTAGCCCCGCGCCGGAGGTCTGGCGGAGACTCGGCCCGGCCGAGCTGACGCCGCAGGAGGCCGTCGCCCGCCCGGTCGGCCTCCTGCAGTCGCTCGCCGCGGACGCGGCGCCGGTGTACTCGTGGTCGACCGTCACCGCGCCGGGCCTCGTGCTCGGCCGGCTCGCGGTGGACCCGTCGATCGACGAGGAGGAGGTCGCCGTCGAGGGAGTCGCGGTCGTCCGGCGCTCGTCGGGCGGCGGTCCGGTGCTCTGGGACCGCGACCTGCTCGCGCTGGACGTCGCGCTGCCGCGTGGCCACCCGCTGGCCGGTGAGGACGTCGTCGATGCCTACCGCTGGCTCGGCGAGGCCATCGCGGACGCCCTCCGTTCGCTCGGCGCGCGCGACGTGGCGGTCATCGGAGTGGCGGAGGCCCGGGCGGCGCGGGCGCATCCCGGCCCCGCGGCGGAGGCCTGCTTCGGTGGGCTGTCCCCGTATGAGGTGCTGGCGGGCGGCCGCAAGGTCGTCGGCCTCTCACAGGCCCGGCGCAAGCCGGGGGCGCTGCTGCAGGCCGGGATCCCCCTCCGCCTCGACTCGGACCGGCTCGCGCGGCTGATGGGCCGCGGCGCGGAGTTCGCCGCCGGCCTGGCGGCGACCGCGACCGGCCTCGACGAGGTCGCGCCGGGTGTCGGCGCCGCCGCCGTCGTCGCCGCGGTCGACGCCGCGGTCCGCGCCCGGACGGGGGCGACGCTGCGCGCGGACGAGATGCGCGACGACGAGATCGCGGCCGTCGCGGCGGTCGCGACCGGGTCCGGTGTCCGAATCCGGGCCGGGGAATAGGATCGCGCCGATGGAGGGCGATCGCGAGAAGCGGCGGGTGCAGCAGCGGCGGCGCGTGCGCCGGCAGCGCCGCGCGGTCTTCGGCCTGCTGGCGGTGATGCTCGCAGCCGTCGCGATCGCCGCGACCATCAACTCGGGCGGATCCTCGGGCACCGCGAGCGCCTCGTCGCCCGGCGCCTCGGAGGACCAGGCCGGGAGCGCGCGCACCGTCGCGGCGCCCGCGCCGCCGGCCCGTGACGCCGCGCCGTTCTCGATCGCGGCGGTCGGCGACACCGTGATGGGCAGCCTTCCGTACGGACTGCCGCCGGACGGCGGCGCGAGCCTGTTCGACGACGTCGCGCCGCTGCTGACGGGCGACATCGTCCTCGGCAACCTCGAGGGCACGCTCTCCTCCGGCGGCGGGTCGAAGTGCGGGGCCGGCAGCTCCAACTGCTTCGCGTTCCAGACCCCGCCCTCGTACACGCGGTGGCTGAAGGAGGCCGGCTTCACGGTCATGAGCCTCGCGAACAACCACGCGTTCGACTTCGGGCCCTCGGGCCAGCGGCAGACCGTCGCCGCCCTGAGGCGCGCCGGCATCCGCAACACCGGTCGCCCCGGCACGCAGGCGACCCAGACCGTCAAGGGCCAGCGGGTCGCGATCCTCGGCTTCGCGCCGTACGAGTGGGCCGACTCCCTGCTGGACATCCCGCGCGCCAAGCGCCGCGTGCAGGCGGCGGCGCAGAAGGCGGAGATCGTGGTGGTCACCTTCCACGGGGGCGCCGAGGGCAGCGACAGGACGCGCGTGCCCCGTGGCGGCGAGGTCGCCTTCGGCGAGAACAGGGGCGATCTGCGCGCCTTCACCCACGCCGTGATCGACGCGGGCGCCGACATCGTGATCGGTCACGGCCCGCACGTCGTGCGCGGCATGGAGATCTACAAGAAGCGGCTGATCGCCTACAGCCTCGGCAACTTCATGGGCTACGAGGTCTTCAGCCTCGGCGGCCCCCTGTCGACCAGCATGGTGCTGCAGGCGACCGTGAACCCGGACGGCACCTTCCGCACCGGGCGGATCCGCCCGGTGCAGCTGGTGGGCGCGGGCGTGCCCACGCCCGGCGGCGACGCGATCGGGGTCGTGAGCCGGCTCTCGCGCCAGGACTTCGGGGCGCGGGCGCCGGTGATCGCCGGGGACGGCACCCTGCGCCCGCGCACCTGAGCGCGTGAGCGCCTAGAGGAGGTCCTCGACCGCGTCGGCGGCGTGCGCGGCGCCGCCCGAGGCCCGCACCTCCGCCCGCAGGTCAGCGACACGGGCCGCGATCCCCGGGTCGGTGGCGACCGCGCGCACGGCCTCCTCGAGGGCGGCCGGCGTCGCGTCCGCGGCCGGCAGGTGCCGGCCGGCGCCGATGTCGGCCAGCCGCTGCGCGTTGGCGAACTGGTCGACCGCCTGCGGCACCGCGACCGTCGGCACCCCGTGCCAGAGCGACTGCATCGTGCTGCCCATCCCGGCGTGGGTGACGAACACCGACGCCTGCTCCAGCACCGCCATCTGATCGACCCAGCGATGGACCTCGACGTCGCCAGGGACGGAGCCGAGCATCGCGGGGTCGATCCGCTCGCCCACCGCCATCACCACGCGCCAGTCACCGCCCCCGAAGCGCTCGGCGACGGCGCGGTAGATCGGCAGCTGGTCGTTGTAGGCCGTCCCGAACGCCACGTAGAGCAGGGGCCGGCCGTCCCC
>JAEMRL010000324.1 GCA_016463385.1 Thermoleophilia bacterium | reverse complement strand
CGCGACCCTCACAAGACCGTTACGTGCCCGGTGGGCGGCTCATGCGGCGTCGCCGACCGCGGCCGCGGCGGCCAACTCCACCGGGTCGCGCAGCGGCGAGAGCGGCGGGGCGTAGCCGAAGTCGCACGCGGCGAGCTCTCCGATCGTCATCCCGGCCGAGATCGCCGTGGAGACCGTGTGGAGACGGGTCGAGACCTCGCCGCTTCCGGCCATCTGGCCGCCGAGCAGCCGGCCGGTGGCCTCGTCCCACACGAGCCTCACCAGCACGTCACGCGCGCCGGGCATGTACGCGGAGCGGTCGGACCCCTCGCGGGTCACGACGCGGGGGGCGAACCCCTCGGCCGCGGCCGCCGCCGCGTCGATGCCCGTGGCGCCGAACGCGACCTCGCCGAAGCGCGACACCCACGAACCGAGGACTCCGGGGAAGCGCCCGGGGCGTCCGGTGACGTCGCGGCCGACGATCCGGCCCTGGGCGGTGGCGGTGGTCGCGAGCGGGATCCAGACGGGCCGCCCGAGCACCCGGTGGTGCGCGACGGCGCAGTCGCCCGCGGCCCAGATGCCCTCGACGCTGGTGCGCCCGCGGCGGTCGACCGCGATCGCGCCCGCCTCGCCGGTCGCGCAGCCCGCTTCCCGGGCGAGTCCGGCCTCGGGGACGACCCCGGTGCCCAGCACCACCAGGTCGGCGGGCACACGGTCACCGTCGATGACGACCTCCAGCGTCTCACCGGCGCGCTCGATGCCCTGCACCCGCGCGCGCGTGCGCACCTCGACGTGGGCCTCCGAGAGAGCCCGCGCCACACGCGCCGCCGGCTCCTCGCCGAGGGCCGGCACCGCGTAGGGGCGCGACTCGGCGATCGTGACCCGCGCGCCCAGGGCGAGGGCGGCCTCGGCCATCTCGACGCCGATCGGGCCACTCCCGATGAGGACGACCCGCGGGTCGGAAGCGGCGGCGAGGATCCGCCGCGGACCGCGCGCGGAGGGGAGGTGGCGCAGGGAGACCACCCCCGGCAGGTCGATGCCCGGGATGTCCGGGCGCACCGGCCGGGCGCCGGTCGCGATCACCAGGGCGCCGTAGGGCTGGCGGCGCCCGTCGGCGGTCGTGACGACCCGCGCCTCGGGATCGATCGCGGCGACGCCGGCGTCCGTCCGCACCTCGATGCCGCGCTCGCGCATGAAGGACGCGGGGTCGTGGTGCACGAGGTCGTCCTCGCTCGCGACCTCGCCCGCGACCAGGTACGGGATGCCGCAGGTGGCGTAGGAGACGTGCTCCCCGCGCTCGAGCACGACGATCTCGAGGTCCGGTGCGCCCCGGCGCGCCTCGGCGGCGGCCGTCATGCCACCTGCGTTGCCACCGACCACGACCAGGGGGCCGGCCATCAGCCGGCCCAGGCGGAGGTGCTAGGCGGTGACGGGATCGATCGCCGGCTGGACCGCCCGGCTGACCGTGACCGGCAGCAACCGCACGAATGCGTTCAGCTCGGCAGCCGGCGCGCCCTCCGCCAGACCCGTGACCAGCCGCTGCAGGACGGCCTCCTCACGGGGGCCGAGCTCGGCGACGACAGGGGCGAGGGCGTCGGTCAGACGCTGGGCGATATCTGCGTCGAGAACCTTGAAGGACTCGAGCAGCTGCGCGGGGATCTCATCAGCCATACCCGGCATTATCGCACAGGTGACGGACACCGTGCCGTTGCAGAGAAAGCGGCGACGGCAGGGGATCGCGAGCGCACCGCCAAGACAGGCCACCCACGAAGGGAGGCTGCGGTGCAACTGGCGATCATCGGACTGGCGCTCTCGGCCCTGCTGGCGGTCGCCGTGCGCGACGTCGGCCGGCCCGGCCGCGCCTCGTCGGCGGGACTGCTGGGCCTGCGGGTGGTGGGCGGCGCGGGTCTCGCCGCGATGGCCGTGACGGCGATCGTGACGGGCTATCCGCTCGCGGCGCTGGTGGCCGCGATCGGCGCGGCGCCGCTCTTCTCGGGGCTCGCGGCGCCGGCCCTGCGGCGTCGACTCGCCCCTCCGGTGGCCGCCCGCGAGACCCTCGTCGTGCCCGACCCGCGCTACGCCGTGACGGCCGAGGAGCGCCGGGCGGCCTAGCTAGGACCCGGCGACGGGGCTCCGGCCCGCGTCGCCGCGCTGCGGCCGCAACAGCCATCTCTCGATGCGGTCGAGCACGGGCTGGTGTTGCAGGGAGGGGATGCGCCAGCCGACGGCCGCGGTGCGCGTGAGCGCGTACTGCACGAGCGCGATGGCCTCGTGCAGCTCGACCGGGGAGCTCGGCAGCACCATGTCCTCCATCGGGGCGAACAGCTCGCGGCGCAGGCGCGGCTCGATCATGTCGGGCAGGAAGAAGGCGTCCTTCACCCCGCCCCCCAGCTGGTCGAGGTCGATCAGCACGACCAGCGGCGAGACGCGCCCCTTCTCCTTGGCGACCGTGATCACCACCTGCTGCTGGTCGGGCGCGTCGAGCGGCGAGGTGGCCCAGGCGGCGGCGGGGCGGGCGTTGGAGAGGCCGGCGACGGCCGGGATGCGCGGCGGCGCGGCCTGCGCGACGCCCTCGGCGGCGGCGCGGTCGCGGCCCGGCGGCAGGATGGCCGCGAACGCCCGGCAGGCCTCACGCCCCACGTCGCCGGCATCGGCGAGGGCCCCCAGCAGCGCACCGACCTCGTCGGCGGGCAGGGCGACGAGGATCTCCTCGACCATCGCCTCGATCAGATAGGAGCGGCGCAGGCCCGTGATCGCCCCGGCGATCCGCTCGGGACCGTCCTCGTCGAAGAGGGCCTCCGCGTCGTCGAGCAGGCGGCGCGCGCGCAGGAAGGCGGCCTGGGCGTCGAGGTCGTCGCCGATGTCGGCCAGGCACTCGGCCACCTCGGCCCGCCCGGGTCCGTCGGCGCGCGCGAGGCCCGACTCCACCCAGCGTCGCGCGCTCGCCTCGTCGCCGTGGCGGTAGGCGATCAGGGAGGCCTCGTACCAGTCCTCCGGGTCGTTCTGGGGGAACGCCGCGCGCAGCTGGGCGAGCGCCTGCTCGAACCGGCCCGACCGGGCGAGGATGCGCGCCAGGTGGCGCCGGGCAGCGGGCACGCGCTCGGGGACGTGACGCCGGAGGACCGTGAGCAGGCGCCCCTGTGCGAGGGCGGCCTCGGCCGTGCGCTCGGCGGCGAGCAGGTCGGCGACGTCGCACTCGAGCGCGTCGACCTCCTCCTCGGTGAGGCTCGACCACTCGGTGCCGGCGGGGCCCGCCCATCCGAGGTGGGTCTCGACGCCCGCCTCGGCGAGGACGACGCCGAGCGGCCGGCCCGCCGCGCGCAGCGCCCCCGGCGACACGGCCGCGACCCCGGCCACGACGGTGCCGAGATGGGTGATCGGCGGTGCCAGCTCCGGCCGTCCGGAGCCCGCACGGCCGAGCCGCTCGGCGACGGCGGACAGGATCGCCGCCTCGTCCTCGG
>JAEMRL010000323.1 GCA_016463385.1 Thermoleophilia bacterium | reverse complement strand
CGGCCCTGCCGATCATCGAGACGCAGGCCGGCGACGTGTCGGCCTACATCCCGACGAACGTCATCTCGATCACCGACGGGCAGATCTTCCTGGAGAGCAAGCTCTTCTTCTCCGGTGTCCGCCCGGCCCTGAACGTCGGCATCTCGGTGTCGCGCGTCGGTGGCTCGGCCCAGATCAAGGCCATGCGCAAGGTGGCCGGCAAGCTGAAGCTCGAGCTCGCCCAGTACCGCGACCTCGAGGCCTTCGCCCAGTTCGGCTCCGAGCTCGACGCCGCCACCCAGCGCACGCTGGCCCGCGGCGCCCGGTTCGTCGCCTCCCTCAACCAGCCGGCCTACGCGCCGTGGCCGGTGGAGGAGCAGGTCGCGATCATCTACGCCGCCAACCAGGGCCACCTCGACGCGGTGCCCGTGGCATCCGTGCCCGAGGTGAACGAGTCGATCCGGCGCGAGCTGCGCGAGAAGGGCGCCGACCTGCTGGCGTCGATCCGCGACTCGAAGGAGCTCTCGGACGAGGTCGCCGGCAAGATCGAGGACATCGTGAAGGGCGTCGTGCACCAGTACGCCCCGGCCGATGCACCCGAGGCCGCCGCGCCGGTCGAGGAGCCCGCCGCCGAGGAGGCGACCGAAGCGGCCCCGGCCGCCGTCTAGGCACCCATGGCGACCACCCGCGACATCAAGCGGCGGATCGAGTCCGTCCGCAACACGCGCAAGATCACCCGCGCCATGGAGCTGGTGGCCTCGGCCAAGATGCGCCACGCGCAGGAGAACATCGAGTCGCTGCGCCCCTACGCCACCGCGATGCGGCGGCTGATGGCGCAGGCCGCCCGCCAGAGCGGCGGCGTGGCGGGGGAGCCCCTCCTCGAGGAGCGCCCCACCGAGGGGACGGCCGTGGTCGTCGCCATCACGGGCGACCGCGGCCTCGCCGGCGCGTTCAACGTCAACATCGTCCGCCAGGCCTTCGGCGTCGCCGACGACCTGCTGGCGCAGGGCTTCAGCGAGGTCGAGTTCACGACGGTGGGCAAGAAGGGCGCGGGCACCATCGCGTTCCGCGGCAGGACCATCGACCGCTCCTTCCAGGGCTTCTCCGTCGAGCCGACCTTCGCCGACGCCGAGCAGGTCACCGAGCACCTGGTGCGCCGCTTCACCTCCGGCGAGGTCAACCGCGTCGTCATCGTCTACAACGCCTTCAAGTCGGTGCTCGAGCAGTCCGTCTCCACCGAGCAGCTGCTGCCGGTGGAGCGGGTCGTCGTCTTCGACGAGGACGGCGACGGCGAGGAGGACGAGCACACGCTCCGCTCGGGCGTCGCCATCTTCGAGCCGGAGGCCGAGGAGTTCCTCGGCAAGCTGCTGCCCGACTTCCTCGACACCACCATCTACCGCGCGCTGCTGGAGAGCGCGGCCGCCGAGCTCGCGGCCCGCCGGACGGCCATGCGCAACGCCACGGACAACGCCGGCGTGCTGATCGACGACCTCACGCTCGCCATGAACCGTGCCCGCCAGGCGGCCATCACCCAGGAGATCCTGGAAGTGGTCGCCGGCGCCGACGCCCTCCAGTAACGCTCAGCCCCCGAGGAGAGATCTCAAGAATGTCTGACGACGCTCGAAGCACCGGCACGATCATCGAGATCAAGGGGGTGGTGATCGACGCCCACTTCCCAGACGGGCTGCCGAGCATCTACAACGCGATCGAGATCGACCGCGGGTCGGACGCTCCGCCGCTGGTGGCCGAGGTGCAGCAGCACCTCGGGGACGACCGCGTCCGCGCGGTGGCCTTCGACACGACGGACGGTCTCGCCCGCGGCACCGCGGTGCGCGACACCGGCGCGCCGATCTCGGTGCCGGTCGGCGAGCGGACGCTCGGCCGCATCTTCAACGTGCTCGGCGACACGATCGACGAGGGCGCCGACGTGGCGGCCGGTGAGCGCTGGCCGATCCACCGCAAGGCCCCGGCCTTCGACCAGCTGAACCCGACCGAGGAGATCTTCGAGACCGGGATCAAGGTCGTCGACCTGCTCGCCCCGTACGTGAAGGGCGGCAAGATCGGCCTCTTCGGCGGTGCCGGCGTGGGCAAGACCGTGCTCATCCAGGAGCTGATCAACAACATCGCCCAGGAGCACGGCGGCCTGTCGGTGTTCGCCGGCGTCGGCGAGCGCACCCGTGAGGGCAACGACCTCTGGCTGGAGATGAAGGAGTCGGGGGTCATCGACAAGACCGCCCTCGTGTACGGCCAGATGAACGAGCCGCCGGGAGCCCGTCTGCGTGTCGCCCTGTCCGGCCTGACGATGGCCGAGTACTTCCGCGACCAGGGCGGCCAGGACGTGCTTCTGTTCGTGGACAACATCTTCCGGTTCGTGCAGGCGGGCTCCGAGGTCTCGGCCCTCCTCGGCCGCATGCCGTCGGCCGTGGGTTACCAGCCGACCCTCCAGAGCGAGATGGGCGACCTGCAGGAGCGGATCACCTCGACCCGCTCGGGCTCGGTCACCTCGGTGCAGGCGATCTACGTCCCCGCCGACGACCTCACCGACCCGGCGCCCGCCGCCTCGTTCGCCCACCTCGACGCCACCACGGTGCTCTCGCGCGCCATCTCGGAGAAGGGCATCTACCCGGCCGTGGACCCGCTCGACTCCACCAGCCGCATCCTCTCCAAGGACGGCGTCGGCGCCGAGCACTACGAGGTCGCGACCCGCGTCCAGGAGATCCTGCAGCAGTACAAGGACCTCCAGGACATCATCGCCATCCTCGGTGTGGACGAGCTCACCGACGAGCAGAAGCTCGCCGTCTCCCGCGCCCGCCGCATCGAGCGCTTCCTCTCCCAGCCGTTCCACGTGGCCGAGGCCTTCACCGGCCGCCCGGGCGCCTACGTGCCGCTGTCGGAGACGATCCGCGGGTTCAAGGAGATCGTGGAGGGCCAGCACGACGACCTCCCCGAGGAGGCGTTCTTCCTGGTCGGCGGCATCGACGAGGCCGTCGAGAAGGCCGCCACCCTGAAGGCCCGGTAACCGATGAGCACCGCGATCGGAACGGAGCGCAAGCGCCTCGGCGTGCGCCTGCTGACGCCCGAGGGCGCGGTCTTCGACGACCTCGCCTACATGGTCATCGCCCCCAGCGTGAGCGGTGAGGTCGGCATCCTGCCGCGCCACACCCCGTTCATCGCCTTCCTCCGGGTGGGGGAGACGCGCCTCAAGCTGCTCGACGACACCGAGCTCGTCTTCGCCACCTCCGAGGGCTACGTCTCGGTGGAGGAGGACCGCGTGCTGGTGCTCGTGGAGCAGGCCGAGCGCGCCGACCAGATCGACCCGGAGCGCGCCCGCGCCGCCCTCGAGCGCGCCGAGGCGACGCTCGCCGAGGCCGGGGACGACGACGTCGCCCGCGTCGCGGCCGAGAGCGCGCGCCGACGCGCCGAGAACCGCCTGAAGGTCGCCGACCGCTGATCCCGGAGCCCCGGCCGCGGTGGGCG
>JAEMRL010000322.1 GCA_016463385.1 Thermoleophilia bacterium | reverse complement strand
CAGCCACGCGGTCGTCGCGCCGACCGCCGCCGCGGCCAGCGCGACGGCGGTGGCGAGCCCGAGGCTGCGCGCCAGCGGGCCGAGGAGCGCCGCGTCGCCGGCGACCTCCCAGAAGCCGCCCTCGTCGATCGTGCGCACCACGAGGTACGCCAGCGGTGCCGCGAACGGCACCGCCAGCAGGATCACCACCAGCCGGAGGCCCATCCCCCGGGGGTCGATGCGCGCCGAGGTCAGTTCAGCCCGCTCTCCGCGATCAGCTTGCCCGTGCCCTCGATGTCGCCGAGCTCGTCCGCCTGCTCGCCGGCCGGAGGGGCCAGCGAGGCCAGGGGCGGGACGCCGCTCGCGGCCGGGACGTCGTCGGCGAGCGGGTACTCGAAGGTCTCGGAGGCGAAGTAGCGCTGGGCCTGCTCCGACAGCAGGAAGGAGATGAACCGCTCGGCGTCCTCGGTGGCGTCGGTGCTCGCGACGATGCTCGCCGCGCTCGGGATGACCAGGCCGCCGATGTCGCCGTCGGCGAACTGGTGGTTGCGGCTCGGCAGGTCGGGGTCCTCGGCCAGGAACTGGAAGTTGTAGTAGTGGTTGACGAGCCCCATGGGGATCTCACCGCGACCCACGGCCTCGACGATCGCGTTGTTGTTGGCGTAGGTGCGCGCGTCGTTGGCGACCATGCCCTCGAGCCAGTCGCGGGCGGCGTCCTCGCCCTCGAGCACCCTCATCGCCGTGACGAAGTCCTGGAACGATCCGTTGGTGGGGGCCAGGCCGACCTCGCCCGAGTAGCGGGGGGCGGTGAGGTCGAAGACCGAGTCGGGGAGGTCGGCCTCGGCGACCAGGTCGGCGTTGTAGACGAGCACCCTCTGGCGCCCGCTGATCCCCACCCACTGCCCGTCGGGGTCCTCGAAGGCGGGGTCGACGAGGTCGAGCACCTCGGGGGAGAGGGGCGCGAGCAGGTCCCTGCCGGCGAGGTAGGCGGTCGCGCCCGGGCTCTGGCCCCAGTAGACGTCGGCCGGGGAACGGTCGCCCTCGGTGCCGATCAGCAGGGCGAGGTCGTTCGTGTCGCCGTAGCGCACGTCGATGGCGATGCCGCTCTCCTCGGAGAACTGCTCGAGCAGCGGTCCGACGAGGCTCTCGGTGCGGCCGGTGTAGATCGTCAGGGCGTCCCGGTCACCGCCGCATCCACTCGCGCCGAGGGCGACCAGCGCCACCGCCGCGACCGTCGCCACCACCGCCGTCACTCGCCTCATCCTGCGCCCTCCGCATCGTTCGGACGGCCCGCCGGGCCGTGCGCCGTCCGGCGCCGGAGCGCAGTGTAAGGTGAACCGCCGTTGGATATAAGGTGCACCTTACGAAAGAGAGTCCGACGTACCCCGCCTCCCGCTGCTGATCGCCGGCGTGCTCGCTCTCGTGGCGAGCCTCGTCTACGTCGCCTGGGGGCTCGACACGGGCGCGGTCGGAGGCGTCGTGACCGCTGCCGCGGGCGATCCGCTCGGCCTCGCGCTCGCGCTCGGCGCCTACTCTGCGGCGTTCCTGGTGCGGGCGGGGCTCTGGTGCCGCATCCTACCGGGGCTCGGCTTCGGCCAGTCGCTGGCGGCCATCCACGTCGGCCTGGCGGGCAACCACATCCTGCCGCTGCGTCTGGGCGAGCCGCTGCGCGTGGTCTCCGCCGTGCGCCGCGCCCGGGTCGGCGTGGCCGACGCGACGGCCTCGACCGTCTTGCTTCGCTCCGCCGACGTCCTCGCCGTGGTGGCCCTCGCCGCCGTCCTCGGCCCGCGTGTCGCCGAGCGCCTGGTGGGCGGGGCCGGACTGCCCCTGGCGATCGGGGCCGCGCTGCTCCTGCTGGCGGCCGCCGCCTGGCTGACCCGGCGGCTGCGGCGCTCCGGCGGGGCCGGGGCGGCGGCGCTGGCGCTGGTCGTGCCCGGGGCCGCCGCCGCCTGGCTCCTCGAGAGCGTGCTGGTCTGGTCCTGCGCGGGCTGGGCCGGCATCGCGCTCTCGCCCGCCGATGCGGCGCTCGTGACCGCGGTCACCATCGCGGCCCAGACCGTCGCGATCGCCCCCGGTGGCATCGGCACCTACGAGGCCGCGGCCACCGCGGCGTTGGTGGCGGTCGGCGCCGACCCCACGGCGGCCCTCGCCGCCGCCATCGCGGCCCACGCCCTCAAGACCCTCTACGCCCTGGTGGCCGGGGGGGTCGGCGCGTTCGCCCCCGCGCCGGGGCTGTTCGGCCGTCTGCGGCTCGCGCCCGCGCCCGCGCGGCCCGCGCCGGCCCCGCCCTCCGTCCCGGACGCTCCGGTGGTGCTGGTGCTGCCGGCCCACGACGAGCAGGAGACCGTCGCCGCCGTGATCGCCCGCGCGCCCGCGCAGATCGCGGGGCGACCGGTGCGGGTGATCGTGATCGACGACGGCTCCACCGACGACACCGCCGCCCGCGCCGAGGCGGCGGGTGCCCGGGTGGTGCGGCTGCCCGGCAACCGGGGCCTCGGGGCCGCGGTGCGCCGCGGCCTGGCCGAGGGCGTGGCCGCCGGCGCGGCGGCGGTGGCGTTCTGCGACGCCGATGGCGAGTACGCGCCGGAGGACCTCGAGGCGATGGTCGCGCCGGTCCTCTCGGGGCGCGCCGACTACGTCGTGGGCTCGCGCTTCGAGGGAGCCATCGAGCGGATGCTCCCGCACCGGCGCCTCGGCAACCGGGTGCTCACGCTCGCGCTGTCGGCGGTGGCCCGCCGGAGGATCTCCGACGGGCAGAGCGGCTATCGCGCGCTCTCGCCCTCGGCGGCCGCCTCCGCGGAGATCCTCCACGACTTCAACTACGCGCAGGTGCTGACCCTCGACCTGCTCGGCAAGGGGTACGTCTACGCCGAGGTGCCCATCCGCTACCGCTTCCGCGAGCACGGGAGGTCGTTCGTGCGCCTGGTGCCCTACCTCCGCCGGGTGGTCCCGGCGGTGCACCGCGAGCTCAACGGCCCTCCCGCGCCGGCACCGGCGGCCTCCTCAGTCCTCCACGACGTGCTCGGAGAAGCGCCGGCGCGCTGAGCGCCAGCCCTCCTCGTCGAACGCGCCGCCGGGCCCGAGGCACTCCACCGCGGCCCAGGCCATCGCCAGGGCGTGGTGCAGGTTGTCGTGCACGAACAGGCCCTGGCGCCCGAGCGTCAGCAGCGCGGGTTGCGCGGCCGCCCAGTCGTCGAGCTGCGCCAGCGGGCGCGTGAAGCCGGCCCGGAGGATCGGGTAGGCGTGGCGCAGCCGGGCCACCTCGGCCGCGCGGGGCGCCGGGTCGGGCAGGCCGCACTCGGCCAGCGCGTCGGTCACGATCCGCGCCAGGGCGGCGTCGCCGGCCGACCACAGGGCGTCTCCCTCGTCGCAGGGGATCTCGGCGCAGAGCACCGTGACCCCGTCCGGATCACCGCCCTCGCGGTAGTTGCGCGGCTCGCTGATCCGGGTCACCGGGGTCGCGCCGGCGGGGAGGTAGTGGGCGTCGAAGGG
>JAEMRL010000321.1 GCA_016463385.1 Thermoleophilia bacterium | reverse complement strand
GCGTACGCCTCGGCGCCGGGCTCTCGCAGCTCTCGCGGGCTCCGGCGCTCACGCTCAGCCTCGACGACGGTGCGACGGTCGAGGACGCCCTCGCCCGCCTCCGCGAGGAGGAGCCCGGCCTGGCGCCGGCGCTCCGCTCGGCGCTTCCCGTCGTCGCGGGCGTGCACGCCGTGCCCGGCCAGCGCCTCGAGGACCGCCAGGAGATCGCACTGCTGCTGCCCGTCTCGGGCGGCTGACCGCCGCACGACCCGCCCCGACCGAGAAGGAGCCCCCGATGGCCACCAAGGATTCCGCCGCGAGGACGGGCGAGGCCCGCCAGACCGTGCTCGTCGACACCTTCACCGACGGCCTCCTCGGTCCGGAGGTCCCGATGCTCGGCCCGGTCGCCGATGGAGGGCACATCGTCTGGAACTCGGCGCCCGGCTGCTGGGGGCCGATGATCACGCCGTCCATCCGCGGCGGCCACGAGGTGTGCCAGCCGGTCGCCGTCGAGGGCGCCCGCCCCGGCGACGCCGTGGCGATCCGCATCAGGGACATCGAGGTCACCTCCCTGGCCACCTCCTCGGGCAACGACCAGGCGATGGAGGGGCGTTTCAACGGCGACCCCTATTGCGCGCCGGTGTGCCCGGGCTGTGGCGTGGAGTGGCCGGCGACGCGCGTGGAGGGCATCGGCCCGGAGTCGGTGCGCTGCGCGGCGTGCGGCGCCGACTGCACGCCGTTCACGTTCACCAACGGCTACACGATGGCCTTCGACGAGCTGCGGACCCTCGGGGTCACCGTGCCCCGCGCGACGGCCGAGGGCTTCGCCCGTGATGCGGCGCGCTTCGCGGCACTGCCCGACGGATCCGCGCAGAACCCCATCCTGGGCTTCGCGCCGCACGACATCGTCGCCCTCGCCACGCGGCTCCGCCCTTTCCTCGGGCAGATCGGCACATCGCCGTCGACCACGATCCCCGACTCCCACAACGCCGGCGACTTCGGCTCGTTCCTGATCGGGGCTCCGCATCGGTACGCCCTGGACGCCCAGGAGCTCCAGCGGCACAAGACCGACGGGCACATGGACATCGACGCGGTACGGGCGGGCGCCATCCTCGTGTGCCCGGTCAAGCTCGACGGCGCGGGGATCTACCTCGGCGACATGCACGCCCTGCAGGGCGACGGGGAGATCGCCGGCCACACCTGCGACGTCTCGGGCACCGTGACGCTGCAGGTCGAGGTGCTGAAGGGCCTCGGCAACGACGGCCCGATCCTCTTCCCGCTCGAGGAGGACCTGCCCTTCCTCGCCCGGCCGCTCACCCCCGCCGAGCGCAGCGGCGCCCTGGCGCTCGCCCGCCGCCACGGCATGGACGCGCTCGAGGAGTCCCTGCCCGTGTCGGTCGTCGGCACCGGCCCCGACCTCAACTCGGCGACCGACAACGGCCTGGCGCGCGCCGCGGAGCTGCTCGGCATGTCGGTGCCCGAGGTCAAGAACCGGGCGACGATCGCCGGAGCCATCGAGATCGGCCGGCACCCCGGCGTGGTCCAGGTGACCTTCCGGGCGCCCGCCGAGAAGCTGGAGGCGTGCGGTCTGCTCGGCTACGCAGAGGAGCAGTACGGCCGCCTCTGACCGGAGCGCCGCCCTCCCACGGCGAGTAACGCGGGTTCCGATCCCGTATGCGCTGCTCGATGTCAGAAAGCCCCGCTCCGGCGGGGCTTTCTGTTGCCTTCGCGCATCACACGGGACGGCCAGGCGCATGCCCGGCTCCGCGTGGCTCGGTCACATCACCCTGGCGGCACGCCGGCGCTCAGCCGCCCGTGCGACGCGCGAAGGGGTCCGAGAGCCGGGCGTCGGTCAGGAACCTCCGGTCGGTCAGCGTGCGCAGGAACGCGACGATGTCGGCCTGGTCCTGGGGGGTCAGGGAAATCGCCGAGATGAGGCTGCTCCTGAAGGGACTCAACCGCCCGTCGCCGGCGTTCGGGCCCTCGGTGATGTTCCGGCCTCCGGCGGCGTAGAAGGCGACGACCTCCTCCAGGGTGGCGATCGAGCCGTCGTGCATGTACGGCGCGGTGACGCCCACGTTGCGGAGGGAGGGCGCGCGGAAGCGCCCCATGTCCGCCGGCCGGGACGTGAACTCGAAGAGGCCGCGGTTGGGAACGGGGAAGGCCCCGGTTCCGCCGATGTTGTAGAGCCCGGTGTTGTGGAAGAGCCGCGGGGCGGGGCGACTGCCGGCGTAGACGGCCTGGTCGTTGAAGTTGAAGCTCGTGTGGCAGTGGCTGCACTCGGCGCGCTCGCCGAAGAACAGGTCCTTCCCGCGCGTCTCGGACGCGTCGAGCTCCGCGCGGCCCCTCAGATAGCGGTCGTAGGTGCTGTTCCCCGAGATGAGCGTGCGCTCGAAGCTCGCGATCGCCTTGATCACGTTGACCCAGGAGACCCTGGGCTTCGCGGCAGGGAAGGCGGCGGCGAACATCCGCCGGTACCGGGGGTCACGGGCGATCCGGGCGAGGACCGCGCGCTTGGTGCGGTCGGTGACGCCGAACTCCACGGGCCGGTCGCCGAAGATCACCGTCTCCATCTGGCGCTCGAGGCTCACGAGCGTCGGGTTGGCCCAGGTGAGCGTCGCGTGGTAGCCGACGTTCGCGAGCGACTGGGAGCTTCGGGGGTGGACCTGCCCGGTGGAGCCGATCGCCTGCGCTCGGCCGTCGGTGAAGGCCAGGCTCTGCACGTGGCAGCTCCCGCACGACTGCGCGCGATTGGCCGACAGGCGCTTCTCGTAGAAGAGGAACCGCCCGAGGGCGACCTTCCGGCGCGACATCGGGTTGTCGGCCGGAACCCGGGGGGGCGGGAACCCCGCCGTCAGCTCCCAGGTCCAGCGGGCCGGCTGGCCCGCCGGTGCGGCGCTCGCGCCGCCCCCGACGGGCCACGACAGGGCGTAGGCGATGCCGACGACGGCGACGCCTGCCGCTGCGAGACGGGACCAGGAGGCCACGAAGCGCCCCAGGGCCCCCGATCGGAGAACCCGGGGGCCCTGGGCACGGCTCATCGCGGACGCACCCGGAAGACCGTCTGGCCGAGCCCGTTGCCGACCGGCTGGCCCGTGCCGCTGCCACCGGCCTTCCAGTCCAGCGCGAGGCCGGTCCGCATCACCCCGTCGCACTCGGGGTCGGCGCCCTCGGACATGCAGCCGGGGGCGTCGGCACGGTTCACGGTGACGTCGTTGCCCGCCAGTAGGGCGCGCACGTCCAGCGCGATCTTCTGGGTGGCCGGGTTGAAGCGGGCGAACCGGAGCGCAACGCGGTTCGACACCGAGCAGCCGATCTCATCGGCGCCGGGGTTGCCGTAGCAGCCCGTGCTCCCCAGGTGGACGAAGAAGGTCTCGTCCTTCCAGGTACCGGCGGCGCCGGCCGGATCGGAGACCTCGATCTTCGCGAACTTGCGGCCGTACTGCCACGCCCAGCTCATCGCCGCGAGGTCCAGCGGGCGCGGGGCGCCGACGATGTCGG
>JAEMRL010000320.1 GCA_016463385.1 Thermoleophilia bacterium | reverse complement strand
CGGGCCGATGCCGTTGCGGGTGCCCCAGATCGCCGCCTGCGTGCGGTCGTCGACCCCGATGGTGCGGAACACGCTGGTGAGGTGGGCCTTCACCGTCTTCTCGCTGATCTCGAGGCGGCGGGCGATCAGCTTGTTGGGCAGCCCCTCCACGACGAGGGCGAGCACCTCCCTCTCGCGGGTGGACAGTCCCGCCGCGCCGCCGCCGGCGGCCTCCGAGCGCACGCCCGCCGACAGCAGCGCGCTCGCCGCGCGCGGGTGCAGCGGCGACTCGCCCCGCGCCGCGGCACGGATGCCGCTCTCGAGCTCGCCCGGCGTGGCGTCCTTGAGCAGGTAGCCGATCGCGCCCGCGTCGAGCGCCTCCAGGATGCGGGCACGGTCGGAGAACGAGGTCAGGATCACCACCGCCACCTCGCCGCCGGCCTCGCGGATGCGCCGCGTCGTCTCGATGCCGTCGGGCGAGGGCATCTCCAGGTCCATCAGCAGGACGTCGGGCTCGAGCTCGGCGACGGCCGTCACGGCCGCCTCGCCGCCCGCGGCCGACGCGACCACCTCGATGTCCTCGAAGGTCCCGATCAGCTGCTCCAGCCCCGCACGGACGACGCCGTGGTCGTCGCAGACGACGATCCTGATCATGCGGTCACCTCGCTCGCGTACCGGGATGCACACGGGCAGGATCGCACGCCCGGGCTACCCTCACGCGGGCACCTCGATCGCGATCGTCGTACCGTGCCCCGGCTCGGACGTGACCGCGGCCGTGCCGCCCAGGTGGGACACGAGGTCCTCGACAAGGGCGAGGCCGAGGTGGCCCTCCTCCCGGCGGCGCGCCCGGGTGGCCGCGTCGAAGCCGCGGCCGTCGTCCTCGATCCGGAGCGCCGCCCGGCCGTCGTCGACGGAGATCCGCACCCCGACCCGGGTCGCCTCGGCGTGCGCGGCGACGTTGCGCAGCGCCTCGGCCGTCGCGCGGTAGAGGAGCTCCTCGGTCGCCGGGGCGAGGGCGAGGTCGCTCGGCACGTCGATCTCCACCGTCACGCCGCGGGCGCGGAGGACGCCGGCGAGGTCGCCGATGCTGGCCGCCAGACCCGCGTCGTGGAGGCGGCCGGGGTTGATCTCGACCACCGCCGCGCGCAGGCGCCGGATGCCGTCGCGGGCCGCGTCGGCGCCGTCCTCCAGCGCCCGCACCGTCGCCGGGTCGGTGCCCTCGGGCGCGCGCTCGGCCGCCGCCGACAGGCTGAACGACAGGCCGGCGAGGTTCTGTACCGGACCGTCGTGCAGGTCGGCGGCGATCCGGCGGCGCTCCACCGACGACGACTCCAGGGCGGCCTCGAGCAGCCCCTGGCGCTCGCGCAGGCCGTCGCGGAGGCGATGGGCGCTCGACCATGCGAGCGGCAGCTGGATCAGCCACAGCAACAGGAGCGATCCGATCGCCACCGGCGCCACGGCCTCGACCAGGCGCCGGCCGCTGGCATCGATCGAGCTCTGACGCTGGTAGAGCTCGAACAGGGCCTGCCCGCCGCCGGGCGCGCGGATCGGCAGGTAGACCTCGAGCAGCTCGCCGCCCTCGCGCTCGTAGACGTTCTCCGGCTTCGAGAGGTCGCTCAGCTCGGCCTCCGTGACACCCTCGGCGAGAGCCTCCTGCTCGTCGGCCCCCAGGGGGTACCGCTGCCCGATCAGCCGGGGCTCGTCGGAGTAGAGGATGGTCCCGTCGGGCGCCCAGATCTTCACCCGCACCACGTCCTCGGTGAGCACCCGCTCCTGCACTACGAGATCGAGCTCCGCGAGGGCCGCGGGGGCGCCGGCGAGGGCGGCGTCGGTGAAGGCCGGCTCCACCACGCCGCGGCCGGCCAGGGTCGCGAGGCGCCGCGCGTCGTCGACCGCCTCGTCCTCGGCCAGCCCGTTCAGCACGATGCCGCCGGCCACGCCGAGGACCGCCATGGCCACCAGGCCGGCCACGGCGAACCGGACGACGGCGCCGGCGCCGCCGTTCGTGCTCATCGGCCGGGGCGTCCGCTAGTCGTCATCGTCGTCCCCCCCGCGCCCCCGGCCACGGCCGCTGTCGTCATCGTCGTCGTCGGGCGCCTCGACGGAGTCGTCACCGGTGCTCGTCGCCGTCGTGCGCGGGGGCGCCGTCGTGGTGGAGGCGCGCGTGCGCGTCACCGGCGGCGGGGCCGGCGCGGCCGCCGACGTGGATGTCGTCGTCGACGGCGTGGCCACGGGGCGCAAACGGCCGAGCCGGTCCTCACCGGTCGAGCCGAGCAGCGCGACGTTGGCGAACGCGGCGGCGGCCGCGATGGCCGCGACCGCCAGCCCGATCGAGACCGGGGTGCGCCACCTGCGCCATCCGCTCCGGGAGCTCACGCCCGCGCGCCCTGGGCTCTCGAATCCTCGGTCGGCACCCCCGGAGTCTGACGGGTACGCGGGGAGCGCGCACCCTTGCTGCTCGAACCGCGACGCATGGTCGCGGCCCGCCAGCCGGTCAGGCCGGCCACCGCCGCGACGGCTCCGCCGTAGATCGCCATCGCCCAGGTGGTGTTGCTGTCGGTGCCGCTCGCGATGCCGTGGACGGCGCCACCGAGGAAGACCGCGTAGGTGAGCCAGTGGATGCGGCGCCAGACGGGGACGCCGATGCGCTTGCGGAAGCGGAAGGACAGGTGGACCAGGAGGGCCATCTCGGCCACCACGACGCCGACCCCGGTCCAGACGGGCCGGTAGGGCACCAGGCCCGGGACCACCAGCGCCAGCGGGCTCACATCGACCGTCGTATCGAGCAGGAGCGCCGTGCCGTGGACGGCCGTGGCGATCAGCGCCAGCAGGGAGAAGTGGCGGTGCAGATCGACCATCCCGCTGCCCTTCACAGGGCCGACGGACGAGCGGGTCCGCACCAGCAGACCCGCGATCATCGCGCAGGTGAAGAGCCCGAACGCGGCGAACCCCGTCGCGCGGGCCACGATCCAGGGCAGCATCTCCAGGGTCATCGAAGGCCTCCCACGAGTGTCAGTTCTCCGGATTCGGCGACGAGGGCCGCCGGGACGCCCCAGGCGTCCGCGAGGCGCCCGGCCTCGGTCGCGCCCGCCACCAGCAGGGCCGTTGCCAGCGCGTCCGCCTCGGCGCCGGTCGGTGCGACGGCGGTCGCGCGGACGAGGTCGGTGACCGCGCTGGCACCCCCGCGGGGCTCGATCGCGTGGTGCAGGGTGCGGCCGCCGCGCTCCCACCGGCGCCGGTCGGTACCCGAGGTGGCCATCGCGCCCCTCTCCAGGTCGAGGACGAGCTCGCCGTCCGCCGTCGCCAGCCCCACGGGCCACGGGCCGTCGGGCCGCGGGCCGCTGACGACCAGGTCCCCGCCGGCGTTCACCAGGCAGGGACCGGCCTCGGAGAGGATCGCGCAGGCGCGGTCGGCGGCGTCGCCCTTCGCGATGGCACCGAGGTCGAGGTCGACGCCCGGGCCGAGCGCCGCCCAGCCCCACCGGGCGTCGAGGATCACGAC
>JAEMRL010000319.1 GCA_016463385.1 Thermoleophilia bacterium | reverse complement strand
GTGTCGTTTACAGCGGTTTCGCAACCTTTTGCCTCGATGAGTCTCCAACGACCCGGTGACCGGGTGACAGGGGCCCTAGGTGTCGGCTGATCCCACCTGGAGCGCGTCTCATCCTTCGCCGGGCCGAGGCGACTCGATCACCACGAGTTCGTCATCCGGGTCGAAGCCTCGCGGCCATGAAGTGCGGCCGTCGGCGAAAGCGCCCTTCAGGCTCGCCCCATCCAGGCGAGCGGTGACCAACGTGGCGCCGTTCAGGAGCGCTTCTCCCATGACCGCACCACGCAGGTCCGTGCCGAGGAGGATGGCGTCGCTGACGTCGGCACCCCGAAGTACAGCTCCGACCAGGAGGGACCGGGTCAGATCCGCGTGCCCGAGCCGGGCACCGCGGAGGTCGGCGTGGCTGAGATCGGCATCGCGGAGCATGGCGCTCTCGAGATCGGCCGCCTCGAGGCGGGCGTGCTGGAGACGAACGCCGGTCAGGTCGATTCGGGAGCCGGGGGCATCGAACACGCGACGCCTTCGGCCCAGCACCGTCAGAGCGGCCTGGACATCGACACGCACCGCTGGACCAGAGGATGGGCCGCTCGGGCTGTCATCGCCGCGAGACGCCGTAGACGCGCGGCGATGACTGTGCTCACGGACGAAGGTCGCCAGGACTTCAACGATCGCTGAGTGGTGGCCGCGGGAGTCGAACGCGATCCGCTCCAGGGCGTAGATGCCGCCTATGCGGACATCCGTCCTCTCGTTGCCGAGCTGATCGATCGCCCGGGTGAACCGTTCCGTGACTTGTCCCTGCCGATTCAGACGGAGGGTGGCCCAGGTGAGGTACAGACCGACCGCGAGCAGCAGGCCGCCTGAGGCCTGAAGAAGGGCCGACCGCGCCTCCCCCTCGGACGAGGCGAACTCCGAACCCGATCCCGAGGCGAGCGTCGCGGGGAGCACGTAGAGGACGAGATAGAAGACGACGACGGCAGCGAGCAACACGGCGGCGGAGAGGAACAGCGGGCGATGGGATCGCCGCCCCTCGGGCGCGCGTCTTGTCACAGCGCGCCTCAGTGGGCGCCCCTGTCCCGGCTCGCCAGCGGGACGAAAGGGCGTCGCGAGGTAGGACACGATCGGACCACCTTCGGATCGGGGGAGGTTCTTCGCCCGCGAGAATCCAGAACCACTGGCTCGCCGCCTAGAGGCCCTAGGTGTGGACCGTCGCCACCGAGGCCTCCAGCGCCCGACCCGAAGCCGGCCACGCCCTCGCGAGCGCAGGCCGTCCCACATGCGTAGGATCCCCCGGCCCGGCAGGGATTCCCTTCCCACGCGCGGGCCACGCCCCGGGCGGCTCGCCCCGCGCCGGGGCACCTGAGCCTCAGCGCAACGCGCCCACCCGCGTCGTGATCACGTCGGCGTCGAGGTAGTCGACCGGTCCCGAGCACAGCAGCCCGACGTTGTTGGCAGTGAGCCCGAGCGTCGCGGTGCCCGCGAGCGACAGGGTCTGGGTGTCCAGTCCGCCGGAGGCGTCGAGCGTCGTCGAGGCGACGTCGGCCGTCTCGGCGCCGGCCAGGATCCGGCAATCGACGATCACGCCGCCGGCCGACGGGTTCGTCAGGACGACGTTCGCCTGGATGACGTAGCTGCCCGCCGGAACCGACAGCCCCGAGACCAGGGCGTTGGGCCCGGGGCTGCCACCCGAGAGGGATCCCGAGCCGGTGAAGCCGACCGCCGCCTCCGAGGGCCCGGGCGCGCCGGTGTCGCCCTTGGCGCCGGCCGGGCCGGCCGGGCCCGTCGCGCCCACGAGACCGCGCGGGCCGCGCGGGCCGGCGCGATCGACGCTCGCGCGGAGCTTCGGCGTCAGGTCGGCCCGGGAGATCGTCCCGTCCTTGATCTGGCGGCCGGTGACGAGCACGGTGGCCGTCGCGGCGCCGGAGACGCCGACCAGTAGAGCGATCACCGCCACCGCCATCGAGGCAGACGGCCTTCGCATCACGCACCTCCGATCGGGGGCCGCGTTCATGGCGTCCGCGCTCTCACACGGCGGCGGGCACCCGGCGGCCGCGACCGTGCCGCCGCCCGCGAGGAGGAGCATCGCGGGTGGTGGTGGTGGACGCCAGTGACCCTAGGTGTCGCCCTCCCCCCACCCGGCGGCCTAGCCGGCCTCGACGATCTCGCCCTCGTCCGGCATCCACAGATCGCCCGCCGCGCCCCCGGTGCGGCGGAAGGCGATCGGCAGCCCGCGGGCGTCCCGCCGGGGGACGGTGTCGCTGACCTGGAGGTGGAGGTGGGGCTCGGTGCTGTTGCCCGAATTGCCGCATTCGCCGACCTGCTCGCCGCCGAGGACGTGATCGCCCTCGGCGACGCGCAGCGATCCCCGGCGGAGGTGGACCAGCGCGGCGAAGGGTCCTTCCGGCGAGAGGGCGATCACGACGTGGTTGCCGGCGATCGCCGCGATGCCGGCCCGCACCCGCCCGGCCTGGCCGAAGGCGTACGGCAGACGGGTGACCGGCGAGCGCCGCGCCTCGTGGTCGGCCTCGCCGTCGTGGGCCACGGCCACCGTCCCGGCGACCGGAGCGAGGATCGGCATGCCGAATCCGAGGAAGCCCTCCGGGGGCTCCGGCCGCAGCGCGGACCGCCACGTGCGCGGCGCCGACCGCCCGTCCCCACCGACCGCGATGAAGTCGATGGAGTAGGTCAGGCCGAACAGGTCCGTCCCGTGGCTGGGCACGCGCCGCGCGGGGCTGTTCCGCGCCCGCCACCGCCCCCGGAAGGGGAACTCGAGCGGCACCGGCCCGGCCGCCGTCCCGTCCTCTCGCCCGTCGCGCGTCAGCGGTTCCCCTCGACGTGGATGAGTCCCGCAGGTCGCGCCGATCCTACCGCCCGCGGCGGCGCGTCCCCGCGCCCCGGGCGGTGCCTCAGAGGCGCTCCACCGCCCCGCCCACCGGACGTGTGGTGACCGCCGCGGAGGCGAGGTCGACCCGAAGCGAGCGCGACACCTCGCCGCCCGTCCTCGTCGCCGTCGCCTGGAGGTCCGCCGCGCGCAGTTGCTCACGTACGGCGATCTCGTTCGCCGCGCCGATCGTCGGGGCGTCCCCGCGGCGGCGGGCCGGCGTCAGCTGGGCGCCGCCGGCCAGGTAGACGCCCAGCCGCTCACGGCGCGCGCCGAGGCGCAGGACGGCCTCGAGCAGCGTCGGGACGACCGTGTCGGCGAACTTGCCGCGGTCGCACCCGGACCGGCGCACCTCGTGGGATGAGGGCAGGAAGACATGGGCCATCGCCGCGACCTGGGCGCTCGGATCGAACATCGCCAGCCCGATGCACGAGCCGAGCGCCCCGACCTCCAGAGCGGCCGCGGGGTCGTCGGTGACGGCCATCGTCCCGAGGGGCACGGCGACGGCGCGTGGGGCCGGAGGGACGGCGGGGCACCGGGTGAGGGAGCAGACGCAGATGCGGCGCGTCGCCTCGGCGCAGTCACGCGCGCGCACACTGCGCGCGTGACGGCAC
>JAEMRL010000318.1:2701-3499 GCA_016463385.1 Thermoleophilia bacterium | reverse complement strand
TCTTCACCAACCAGCTGCGCGAGAAGATCGGCGTGATGTTCGGCTCGCCCGAGACGACCCCCGGCGGCCGCGCGCTCAAGTTCTACGCGTCGGTGCGGCTCGACATCCGCCGCATCGAGACCCTCAAGGAGGGCACCGAGGCCGTCGGCAACCGGGCCCGCGTGAAGGTCGTGAAGAACAAGGTGGCTCCCCCGTTCCGCCAGGCCGAGTTCGACATCATCTACGGCGAGGGGATCTCCCACGAGGGCAACCTGATCGACCTCGGGGTCGAGCGCGGGATGGTCCAGAAGAGCGGGGCCTACTTCTCCTTCGGCGACGAGCGGCTCGGCCAGGGCCGTCACGCCGCGCGGACCTTCCTCAAGGAGCACTCCGACCTCGCCGACCAGCTCGAGGCCCGGATCCGCGAGGACGCCGGGGTCCCCAACCCGAACTCGCTGCCCTTCGATCCGGTCACGGGCGAGGTGATCGAGCAGCCGGGACAGGAGAAGACGGCGACCCCGAAGACGGGCAAGCCCGCGGGCAAGAGGTCGGAGCCGGCCCTGGCGGCCGTCAAGGGCTGAGCGTCTCGCGGCACTCCCCGCGGGGCCGGGTGTTCTCCCGGACCCGCGGGGCGGGCGCGCCGGGTTCCGCGATGAGTCTGATGTCCCGGTCCGGTCTCTGAGGCAGGGATCCTCGACGGGAGGTGTGCGGATGGGGCGCGTGGTGGTCACGGAGTTCGTATCGCTGGACGGCGTGATGGAGGCGCCCGGGGGCGAGCCGGGGTACGCGCACACCGGCTGGGTCGGGCGGGTGCCGGAC
>JAEMRL010000318.1:2094-2691 GCA_016463385.1 Thermoleophilia bacterium | reverse complement strand
GCTCGAGGAGATCCTCGAGGCCGAGGTCCATCTGCTCGGCCGGATCACCTACGAGAGCTTCGCGGGCGCCTGGCCCGGCCGGACCGACGAGGCCGGCTTCTCGGACAAGATGAACGCGATGCCGAAGTACGTCGTGTCCTCGACGCTCGACCGGCTGGAGTGGAACAACTCCCATCTGCTCGAGGGCGATCCGATCGCGGCGGTGCGCGCGTTGCGGGAGCGCATCGAGGGCGTGATCCTGATCGCGGGCAGCCGCACGCTGGTGCAGGCCCTGCTGGGCGAGGGCCTGGTCGACGAGTTGCGGATGATGATCTTCCCGGTCGTGCTGGGCTCGGGCGCCCGGCTGCTGCCCGACTCGCCCGACCTCCTGGAGCTCGAGCTGGTCGAGACGCGCTCCTGGGAGTCGGGAGTGGTGCTGGTCGTCTACCGCCCGGCGGCCGTACCGGCCTAGCGGAGCAGGCTCGAGCGACGCACGAAGCGCCGTGTGTCGGCCGTGATCACGACCCGATAGGGGCCCTTCACGAGGCGGTCGCTGCGCAGCGTCACCCTCACCGGTCCCGGTGCCTTCAGCCGCACCCGTCTGGTCGCCTTCGGGCG
>JAEMRL010000318.1:0-2084 GCA_016463385.1 Thermoleophilia bacterium | reverse complement strand
GTGCTGGTCGTCTACCGCCCGGCTGCCGTGCCGGCCTAGCGGATCAGGCTCGCGCGACGCGAGTGCCGCCGGGGCGCGCGCTCAGCCCTCCGGGGGCGATGGCTCCGAGGGGGGCACGCCGCCGATGCGGCCGTCCCGGCCGATCGCCCCGAACCGCGCCTGGCCGCCGCGCATGTGCACCTCGCGCACCACGCCGCGGACGAACTCGGCTCTCTCGGCGGCGTCCATCTGCTCGAGCTGGCGCACCTGCTCGGGTGACACCGCGACGTGCGGCTCCGACGCCAGCGTGCGGAGGGGATCCGCGATCAGCGCCTCGCGGAAGCGGGGGTCGGCCACCGCGCGTACCCAGATCGGGACCTGTGGGGAAGGGGCGCCCATCGCCGTGAGTGTGACACCGGCGGCGGCGCCCGGCCCGCCGCGGCCCGTCGCCCCGGTGTGGTGGTCAGGCCCGGCAGGCAGGCCGTCCGGCGACGGTCACGGCGGCCTGGGCCGGCAGGCGGATGCCCTCGGCCGCGGGGCGAGCGATGGCGTCGACGTGGACCCGCATCGCCTCGCGCACCTCGGCCTGGGAGTCGGCGTCGAGACGGTGGTTGAAGAGCCCGGCGAGTGGGGCGCCCTGGATCGCCGCCTCCACCGCGTCGTCGACCGCGGGGAACGCCATCTCGGTGGCGAGGGTGGCGTGCTCGATGAGGTCGAGCCCGGCCTCGTCGACCATGCGCGGCATCACACCGGGCAGTCCGTAGAAGAACATCATCGGGCAGACGGCAGAGAAGTACTGCGCCCGCGTCTCGATCAGCTCGATCACGGGCACCCACCAGACGTCGGCCGCGCGGCCCCAGACCACCTGCATCATGCGCCCACCCGGACGGAGCGTACGGGCCGCGCAGTGCAGGGCGGCGGCGGCGTCGTAGCAGTACATGAGGCCGAAGCTGCAGGTGAGCACATCCACCGACTCCGGCGCGAGCACGAGGCGCTCGGCGTCATCGACCGCGAACGCCACGTCGGTGCGCCCACCGAAGCGCTCCTGCGCGCGTGCGACCATCTCGGGCGCGAAGTCGACCCCGAGCGCGTGCCCGCCGCGTAGCCGGTCGGCCAGGGCGACGGTGGTGGATCCCGGCCCGCACGCCACGTCAACCGCCTCGGCCCCCGCCTCGGGGGCGAGCGCCCCGAGGGCCGCGTCCGTGATGTGCGCGGTGCGCCCCGCCCACATCTCGCCGTACGCGTCGGCGACCCGCCCCCATGCGGTCCTCAGGCCGTTCTTCTCGGCGGGCTCGTGCACCACGCACCTCCTCGCTCGCGGCAGGCGACGAGCGTACGCCCGGAAGCGGTACGGGCGCCAGGGACGCGGGCCCGGCTAGGGCGCGAGGTCGTACCGGTAGCGCGTGAGCGTCTCCGCGCCCGTGGCGGTCACCAGGACGAGGTCCTCGACCGAGACGCCACCGATGCCCGGCAGCCCCTCGACGCCGGGCTCGATGGCGACGACGTCGCCCTCCACGAGGGAGTCGGCGGTCGACAGGCCCAGGATCGGCGGCTCGTGGACCTCCAAGCCGACGCCGTGCCCGAGCGAGAAGTAGAAGCCGTGATCGAGCGTGCCCCCGGGCGGCCGAGTGCGCAGCGTGGGGTGTCCGGCGCGCTCGATCACGTCGGCGGCGGCGTCGTAGAGCGCCCGTCCGCTCACCCCCGGACGGATCAGGGCCCGTGACGCCTCCAGGGCCTCCCGGACCACGGCGGCCAGCGCCGCGACCTCGTCGCTCACGTCGCCGACCACGAACGTCCGGCACATGTCCGCCCAGCAGCCCGAGAGCTCGTCCTGCGGCCACAGGTCGATGCTGATGGGCAGGTGCGCGGGCAGCGGGCCCTCGCCCGGGTCGTGCCCGCCACCGGACCACGCGCTGACGACCATGATGTCCGGGGGTGCCGGCGCCCCGGCATCGGCGCAGGTGTCGCGGATCCGGGCCCGCACGCGCTCCGCGGTCAGAGGTTCCCCGTCGAGCTGGAGGCCGTCCCCGTCGACTCGCGCCGCGGCCAGGAGTGCCGCCCCCGCGGCCATGCCGTGCTCGGCGGCGGCCTGCGCGCGCCGGATC
>JAEMRL010000317.1:1246-3509 GCA_016463385.1 Thermoleophilia bacterium | reverse complement strand
CGCTCGGGCATCCGGTGACCAACGCGAGGGGCGCCGCCCGGGTGGGCGGCGCCCCTCGGTGGCCCGGACTACAGCGCGGAGGGCTGGGGCTCCGGGATCTCCGTGATCAGGATCGCCCCCTCGCCGCTCATGTAGGCCTCCTCGCCGTGGAAGACGACGTCCATGCCGAGCGACTCCTCGTGCGGGGTCGCCCGGAGCGGAGTGACCAGCCCGATCAGCTTCAGCAGGACGAAGGTGGCCGCGAAGGCGAAGGCCGGGGCGGCCAGCGCCGCGAGGGTCTGGTCGAGCAGCTGTCCCGGGTTGCCGAAGAAGAGCCCGTCGGCCACGCCGTTCCAGCTCTGCTGGGCGACGAAGCCGATGAACAGGATCCCGACGAAACCGCCGATGCCGTGGGCGCCGAGGACGTCGAGCGTCTCGTCCACCCGGGTGCGGGTGCGCCAGGCGATGACGTAGTAACAGGGGATCGCCGCGAGCGCGCCGAGGGCCATCGCCCAGCCGGGGGCGATGTAGCCGCCGGCGGGGGTGATGGCGACGCAGCCCACCACGATCGCCGTCGCGGCGCCGATCGCCGTGACCTTGCGGTTGCGCGCCAGGTCGAGGGCGAACCAGACCACGAGGGTGCACGCCGGGCAGAGCAGCGTGTTGACGAAGGCCAGCACCGACGCGTCGCCGGTCGAGAAGCCGCTGCCGCCGTTGAAGCCGAACCAGCCGAACCAGAGCAGGCCGGCGCCGAGCAGCACGTACATCGCGTTGTGGGGCAGGATCGCCATCCGTCCGTAGTCGCGGCGGGCGCCGACCACCAGGGCGGCGGCCAGGGCCGAGAACCCGGATCCCATCTCCACCGGCACGCCCCCGGCGAAGTCGAGCGCGCCGCGCGCCATCAGCCAGCCGCCGCCGAAGGCCCAGTGGGCGAGGATCGGGTAGACGAGCACCGACCACCCCGTGGCGAAGGCCAGGAACGCGCCGAAGCGCATCCGCTCGACCACGGCGCCCGAGACCAGGGCGGTGGTGATGATGCAGAAGGTCGCCTGGAAGGCGAAGAAGACCAGATGCGGGATCGTGGTCCCGTCGCGCGGCTCGAAGCCCACGTCGTTGAGGAAGGCGTGGCCGAAGCCGCCGATCAGCGCCCCGTCGCCGTCGAAGGCGAGCGAGTAGCCGACGGCCGCCCACGAGACGGTCGCGATCGCGATCGCCGCGACGCACATCATGAAGGTGTTCAGGGTGTTCTTGGAGCGCACCAGGCCGGCGTAGAAGAGGCCGAGCGCCGGGGTCATCATCAGCACCAGGGCCGTGGCGACCAGCATCCAGGCGGTGTCGCCGGTGTCGATCACGGGGCCACCGGCGTCACGGCGCCCGTGTCCTTCTCGCCGGTGCGGATGCGCACGGCGGACTCCAGGTCGAGCACGAAGATCTTGCCGTCGCCGACCTCGCCGGTGCGGCCGCCCTCGCAGAGCGCGTCGATCGTCGTCTGCACGAACGGCTCCGACACCGCGATCTCGAAGCGCAGCTTCTCCGACAGCGCCATCTTCACGGTGGTGCCGCGGTAGGTCTCGACCCGGTCGGTCTCACCCCCGTGGCCCTGCACGCGGCTCATCGAATAGCCGCGGATGTTGGCGCGGTAGAGCGCCTCCAGCACCTCGTTCGCCCGCTCGGGTCGGACGATCCCGATCACCAGCTTCATCGCACCCCCTGCTCCGGATGGACCCCCTCAGCAGCCGACGACCCTACCGGGCGGTTCCGCCGGAACACCGGCGGTCTAGAGTCGCCCCCCAGTGGACGTCGGCACCGCCATCGGGAGCATCTTCGCCGCGGTCGGGCTGTCGGGCGCCGCAGGGCTGAACGCGTACCTGCCGCTGCTGATCAGCGCGATCCTCGACCGCCTCGACGTGGTCGAGATGGGCGAGCCGTTCGGTGCGCTGTCGGGCAACGCGGGTCTGACGATCATCTCGGCGCTGCTGGTGGCGGACTTCGTGGGCGACAAGATCCCGGGCGTCGATCACGCACTGCACGTCGTGGGCACGGTGATCGCGCCGGTCTCGGGGGCGCTCCTGTTCGTCGGCCAGACCGGGATCGAGACCGGCATCCCCGCCTGGGTCGCCGTGGTGCTCGGCGCGACGACGGCCGAGACCCTGCACGGCGGGCGGGCCGCCCTGCGCCCGGCCTCCACCGCGACGACGGCCGGGATCGGCAACCCGTTCCTCTCCCTCGCCGAGGATGCCGCGTCGCTCGGCCTGACCGTCGTGGCCTTCGCGCTGCCCGTCCT
>JAEMRL010000317.1:0-1236 GCA_016463385.1 Thermoleophilia bacterium | reverse complement strand
TGCTGGCGCTGTTGCTCGTCATCGGCCTGGTGGCGGCGGTGGTGAGCGGCGGCCGGCGCCTGGCCGCCCGCCGCGGCCGGGCGAGAGGAACGAGGCGAGGCCGGGATCCCGGCCGATGAGCGAGGCGCGGGTCACCGCGGCGGGCCCGAAGCGGTCGCGCACGGCGTCGAGGGCCGCGTCCAGACCGGGGCCGGTCGCCTCCTCGACCGGCAGCTCGAGCTGGCCGGTGCCCTCGCCGTCGAGGCCCGAGACCGAGACGCCGAGAAGCGTCAGGCCGCGCTCGCGGACCGTCGGCCCGGCCTCGGCGAGCAGCTCGCGCACCGCGGCGAGAACGGGGGCCGAGGCCGAGGTCGGGCGGCGGATGGTGCGCGAGCGGGTCGCCGCCGAGTAGTCGCCGAAGCGCAGGCGCAGCACGATGGTGCGGCCGGTCCTCCCCGAGGTGCGCATCCGCCGCGTCAGCCGGTCGACCAGCTCCACCAGAACCGTGTCGAGCTCCTGCGTGGTGCGGCCGCGCGAGCCGAGCGCCGACTGCGCGCCGAAGCTCCGTCGCCGCCGTCCCGCGTGCACCGGGCGCGGGTCGCGGTTGTGGGCGAGGGCGTGGAGGTGGCGCCCGCCGGCGCGCCCGACGATCTCCGACAGCTCGTCCTCGCCGAGCCGCGCGATCTGACCCACCCGCTCGATGCCGCGCGCGTGCAGCCGTGCGGCCGTGGCGGGCCCGACGCCCCAGAGCCTCTCCACCCGCAGCCCGTGGAGCAGCACCATCTCGTACTCGGGCGGCACCAGCATGAGGCCGTCGGGCTTGGCGAGGGCGCTCGCGATCTTCGCGAGGCTCTTGGTGGTGGCGATGCCGACCGTGATCGGCAGGCCGGTCTCCTCGCGCACCGTCTCCCTCAGGCGCTGTGCGATCTCGAGTGGCGACCCGACGCTGCGCCCCATGCCGCGCACGTCCAGGAACGCCTCGTCGATCGACAGTCCCTCGACCAGAGGTGAGGTGCGGCGGAAGACCTCGAAGACGGCCTTGCTCGCCTCCACGTAGGCGGGCCAGCGCGGCGGCACCACCACCAGGTCCGGGCAGAGGCTGCGCGCCCGCGCACCGCCCATGCCGCTGCCGACGCCGAACGCCTTGGCCTCGTAGCTCGCCGCGGTGACCACCCAGCCGCCGACGGCGACCGGGCGGCCGCGCAGCGCCGGGTCGTCGCGCTGCTCGACCGACGCGAAGAAGGCGTCGAGGTCGGC
>JAEMRL010000021.1 GCA_016463385.1 Thermoleophilia bacterium | reverse complement strand
GGCTTTTGAGCGGCGGTCGGGTAGCCGGGTCCGGCCCCTGCGGCGGCGCTCGCGTCGGCCCTCGCCGACGGCGCGAAGTCCGCGGCGTCGGTCACCACGCGCAGCGCGGCGGTCGCCGGGGACAAGGCCGTCGAGGCCGGCCGGTCGCCGTGGCTGCCGTTCGGGCTGCTCGGCCTGGCGCTCCTCTACCTGCTGGGCCAGCGGGCGATGGACCGCGGCTCCAAGCTCTCCTACGCCGGCCGTCCCGGCGAGCCCGACGACGAGCTGATCGAGCTGTAGGCGCCGGGCGGTCCGCCGCACCTCGCGTGCGGCTCGCGCCTCAAGCGGCGCTCGGGGGGGGTCGAATCAGATAGGGATGCCCCGACAGCCCTCAGCCGTCGCCGGCCGCCCCCCGGACGCCGCCGCCCTCCAGGGCGAGCTGCGCCTGCATCAGGCGCTCGACGCGCTGCGCGAGGCCCTGTGGCTGCTGGACGCCGAGCGCGACGCGGGCGGCCGGATCACCGACTTCCGGGTCGCCGACCTCAACCACACCGCCGCCGAGCTCGCCGGTCTCGACATCGCGACGGCCCGCGGACGCCGGTTCGGCGATCTGGTGCCCCTCGCGCGCCGTCTCGGGCACATCGACCGCTACGCGGCCATCGTCGCGTCCGGCCACCGGGAGAGCTTCGAGTTCAGCGTCGCGGACACCGACGGCGCGAGGGTGTGGCGTCGCCTGAACGCCGCCCGCTCAGGCGACGGCGTGGTCGTCATCGTCAGCGACATCACCGCGGAGAAGGCGCGCGAGCGCGAGCGGGCGGCGGCCGAGGACGACCTGCGGCTGCTCGCCGAGAACGCCAGCGACATGATCGCCCGGATCACCCCGCAGGGGCGCGTCACCTTCATCTCAGCCGCCTGCGAGGAGATCATGGGCTACGCGCCCGAGGAGATCGTCGGCCGGCTCGACCAGGAGTTCGTCCACCCGGGCGACCTCCCCGCGCTGGCGGTCAGCCGGCGGCACCTGGAGACGGGGCCCGAGCCGGGTCCGAGCACGTACCGGGTCCGCCGCAAGCAGGGCGGATGGGTCTGGCTGGAGGCGAGCTCGCGGGGCGTGCGCGACGCCGGCGGCGCCCTCACCGAGATCCAGGTGGCGACGCGCGACGTCACCGAGCGGATGCTCTCCCAGGCCGAGCACGCCGCGTTGCACCGCGTGTCGGAGGCGGTGGCCGAGAACATCGACCCTGCCGATCTCCACCTGCTGGTGGCGGCGGAGATGGCCAACCTGCTCGACGCCGACGGCGGCCGGGTGGTGCGCTACATCGACGAGGGGACGATCGAGGTGCTCGGGGCCTGGCGCCGCGCGTCCCTGCCCCCGACCCGCTCGGGCGAGCTGCTGGCGCTGAGCCGGACCTGGGCGATCGCCCAGGTCCGGGCCACCGGCAGGACGTCCGTCTCCGAGCTCACCTCAGCCGACGCCGCCGACGCGGGGGCCGGCCTGCGGATGGGGATCGCGGCTCCGGTCCGCCTCGGGGGCCGGGTCTGGGGCGCCGTGGCCGCGGCGTTCCGCGACCCCGGGGACGCGCCGGTCGGGACACCGATGCGGGTGGAGCGGTTCGCCAAGCTCGTCGAGCTCGCCGTCGCGAACGCCGACGCACGCGCGCGGCTGACCGTGCAGGCCACCACCGACGCCCTCACCGGCCTCGCCAACCACGGCACGTTCCACGCCGCCCTCGCCGAGGAGTTCGCGCGCACCTCCCGCTACGGGCGCCCTCTCAGCCTCGCGGTGATCGACCTCGACCTGTTCAAGACGCTCAACGACACCTTCGGGCACCGGGCCGGGGACGCCGCCCTCGCCACCGTCGGCTCCCTGCTGCGCGACCACGCCCGCCAGGCGGACGTGGTGGGCCGGATCGGTGGCGAGGAGCTCGGCTGGCTGATGCCCGAGACCGACGCCGCCGGCGCCCTGGAGGCCGCCGACCGCCTGCGGAGGGCGATCGCGGCGGCTCCGATCTGCGGGCCCCTCGGCATCACCGCGTCGATCGGCGTGGCGCGCCGCACCCAGCTCGACCAGGATCCGGACCACCTCTTCCGCCGGGCCGACTCCGCGCTCTACCAGGCCAAGGAGAACGGCCGCGACCGGGTCGTGATCGCGGGCTGAGAGACTCCGGCGCGCCTCTGCTCAGGAGCGCAGCAGGTCCGCCTCGCTCGCCGCCGCCGGCGTCGGCGCCCGGGCGATCTCGTGGAGGAAGGGCGCGAGGAACCGTCCGGTCGTCTTCGGAACGGGCCACCAGCGCGAGGGGTCCTCGTCGCCCGGGAACACCCGCTCCCCGTCGCGCGACAGCCATCCGTCGGCGCCGTCCCACACCCACTCGGGCATCGCCGGCATGAAGGGCAGCTCCTCCGCGTCGGAGCCGAGGCCGCGGGCGATCGAGGCCGCCGCCGAGTCGGCCTGCTGGCACGCGACGCCGCCGCGCTTCACCGGGAAGGCGCCCGCGTCGCCGACCACGCGAACCCCCGGCGCCTCCGCGATGGTGCCGTCGGGCTCGCACTGCACGAATCCGGCCGCGTCCTTCGGCAGGCCGCACAGCGCCGGGCCCCGCGTCATGGGGAGGGCCACCACGCGGTCGGCACCGCGCGAGGAGCCGTCGGCCATCTCCAGGCGCCCCCAGCGGAATCGCTTCACCGAGACGCCGGTCAGGATGTCGATGCCCGTCTTGCGGAGCTTGCCGACGACGGCGTCCCCGGCTGTCGGGCCGAAGGCCCCGAGCGGGACGTCCTCCGCCGTGACCACGGTCACGTGGCAGGCCTCGCCGAGCCCCGCCGCCAGGACGTGCTCGCGCGTCATCAGGGCGATCTCGTACCCCGCGAGCGGCCAGCCGCAGTCCCTGGGTATGGCGACCACGAGGTCGGTGTCGCCTCCGCGCTCGGCGTGCCGGACCATGCCCTCGACCATCGCGCGCAGCTCCGCCACGTCGGCGTGGCCACGGAAGGTGAGGGCCTCCGGTATCTGCGGCGTCAGGCGCGGACCCACGGCCACGATCAGGTGGTCGTAGCGCAGCAACTCGCCGCCGGCGAGCATGACGAGCCGGCGCCCGGGGTCGACGCAGACGAGATGTGAGCGCCGCAGCGCCGCGCCGGCCCGGCCGACGACCCGCGAGGTCGCGACGTCGACCGGCGGGGCGATGCCGAAGGCGCTGCCCGCGGCGCTCGCCGGGATCGCGAAGCGGCGCGCCGGGTCGACCACGGTCACGGCGGCCCGCGGCCCCGCGAACTCGCGGAGCGCGAGGGCGGCCTCGATCCCGGCCATTCCGGCTCCGGCGATGACGACGTGGGCCGGTGTCGATGACGGTGTCCCCTGCACTCCCGGGATGCTCGGCCCCCGCCCCCCGGCGCCACATCCGGGGAGTCTCGCCCGATGGTTGCGGTTCCCCCGCATCGATGTGACGGGCTCCGCCATTGCCTGCGGGCAGCGATGGGGCCAAGCTCGGGGAGTGGCGGAACCCGACACACCCCCCGGTCCGGTGCTCGTGGTGAACGCGGGTTCGACCGGGGTGAAGCTGCGGGTCGTGGACGGCGACGGCGAGGCGACGGCCATCGACGACCTGGACGACGCGCCCGCGCGGCTCGGCGCGGTCGGCCATCGGGTGGTCTACGGCGGCGACGGGTTCACGGCGCCGACGGTGATCGACGACCGGGTGGCCGCCGCCCTCGAGCGCCAGAGCGCCGTGGCGCCGCTGCACAACGTCCCCGCCCTGCGCTGGATCGCGAGGGCCCGTGAGCGCTTCCCCGGCGTGCCGCAGGTCGCGGTGTTCGACACGGCGTTCCACGCCACCATGCCCGACGAGGCGGCGGTGTACCCGGTGCCCGAGGAGTGGCGCACCGCCCACGGAGTGCGCCGCAACGGCTTCCACGGCCTCTCGGTGGAGTGGGCGGTGGAGCGGGCCGCCGGGATGCTCGCGCGCGACCCCGGCGAGCTGCGGCTGGTGGTCTGCCACCTCGGCGGGGGAGCGTCGGCGACGGCGGTCTCGGGAGGTCTCTCGGTGGACACCACCATGGGCTTCAGCCCCCTCGAGGGGCTGATGATGGCGACGCGCGCCGGGACCATCGACCCCGACGTGCCACTGCACCTGATACTCCACGGCGGGATGGACCCACAGGAGGTGAGGCGGATGCTCAGCCAGGACAGCGGCCTGACGGCCCTGGCGGGAACGGCGGACATGCGAGAGGCGGAGCGGCGGGCCGCGGCGGGCGACCCGCCGGCGATGCTCGCGCTGGCGGTGCACGACCATCGCCTTGCGGCGGGCGTCGCCGCCATGACCGCCGCACTCGGGGGGCTCGACGCGGTCGTCTTCACCGGCGGCGTCGGGGAGGGATCGGCCCGGGTCCGGGCCGAGGCCGCCCGGCGGCTCGCGTTCCTCGGGCTCGCGGTCGATCCGGCCCGCAACGGCGCGGCACGTGGCGACGCCGACGTCTCGGCCCCCGACGCCACCGTGCGCACGCTGGTGGTGCGCGCCCGCGAGGAGCTGGCCATCGCACGGGGCGCCCGCCGGGCGCTCGCGCCGGCCGTCGCCGGGGCGGTGGCCCCGTGACCGCGACCGCCTCCGCGCCCCTCACCGAGCAGGAGCTCTCCCGCATCGACGCCTGGTGGCGCGCGGCGAACTACCTGTCGGTGGGGCAGATCTACCTGCTCGACAACCCCCTGCTGCGCGAGCCCCTCCGCATCGAGCACGTGAAGCCGCGGCTCCTCGGGCACTGGGGCACCTCGCCGGGCCTGAGCTTCATCTACGCCCACATGAACCGCGCCATCGTGCGCCGCGACCTCGAGGCGCTCTACATCACCGGCCCCGGCCACGGCGGTCCGGCCCTGGTGGGGGCCGCCTACCTCGAGGGGACCTACTCGGAGGTCTACCCCGAGATCGGGCGCGACGCGGAGGGCCTGCGGCGGCTCTTCCGCCAGTTCTCGTTCCCGGGCGGCATCCCGAGCCACGTGGCGCCGGAGACGCCCGGCTCGATCCACGAGGGCGGCGAGCTCGGCTACGCGCTCGCCCACGCGTACGGGGCCGCGTTCGACAACCCCGACCTGGTCGTGTGCTGCGTCGTGGGCGACGGCGAGGCCGAGACCGGGCCGCTGGCCGCCAGCTGGCACTCGAACAAGTTCCTCGACCCCGTCGGCGACGGCGCGGTGCTGCCGATCCTCCACCTCAACGGCTACAAGATCGCCGGCCCGACCTTCCTCGCGCGCATCCCCACCGAGGAGCTCGCGGCGCTGATGCGCGGGTACGGCCACCGGCCGATCTTCGTCGAGGGCAGCGAGCACGAGCCGATGCATCGCGCGATGGCCGCCGCGCTCGACGACGCGCTCGACGACATCGCCCGCATCCAGGCCGCGGCCCGCGAGGGAGGCGTGCGCGAGCGCCCGCTCTGGCCGATGATCGTGTTGCGCTCGCCGAAGGGCTGGACGGGCCCGGTGGAGGTCGACGGCAAGCCCACCGAGGGGAGCTGGCGCTCGCACCAGGTGCCGCTGACCGCGCTGTCGTCGCGCCCCGAGCACCTCGTCCAGCTGGAGGAGTGGCTGCGCTCCTATCGCCCGGAGGAGCTGTTCGACGAGGACGGGGCGCTCGTGCCCGAGCTCGCCGCGCTGGCGCCGCGCGGCGAGCTGCGGATGAGCGCGAGCCCCCACGCCAACGGCGGCGGGCTGACGCGGCCGCTGACGCTGCCCGACTTCCGGACCCTCGGCGTGGACGTGCCCTCGCCCGGGGCGGTCGACGCCGAGGCGACCCGCGTGCTCGGCGGCCTGATCGCCGACGCCATGCGGGCCAACGCCGCGTACCGCAACTTCCGCATCTTCGGCCCCGACGAGACGGCCTCCAACCGGCTCGGGGAGGTCTTCGACGTCACCGGCCGGACCTGGGAGGCCGAGCGGCTGCCCACCGACCAGCACCTGTCGACCGACGGACGCGTCATGGAGGTGCTCAGCGAGCACCTCTGCCAGGGGTGGCTCGAGGGCTACCTGCTCACGGGTCGCCACGGCCTGTTCAGCTGCTACGAGGCCTTCATCCACATCATCGATGCGATGTTCAACCAGCACGCCAAGTGGCTGAAGGTGTCGCGGGAGATCCCCTGGCGGCGACCGATCCCGTCGCTGAACTACCTGCTCACCTCCCACGTCTGGCGCCAGGACCACAACGGCTTCTCCCACCAGGACCCCGGCTTCATCGACCACGTCGTCAACAAGAAGTCGGAGATCGTCCGCGTCTACCTGCCGCCCGACGCGAACTGCCTGCTGTCGGTGGCCGACCACTGCCTGCGCACACGCGACTACGTCAACGTGATCGTGGCCGGCAAGCAGCCCTCGCCGCAGTGGCTCGGCATGCAGGACGCGGTCGAGCACTGCACGCGCGGCATCGGCATCTGGGAGTGGGCCAGCAGCGACCGCGGCACCACCCCCGACGTCGTGATCGCCTGCGCCGGCGACGTGCCGACGATCGAGGCCCTGGCCGCGGTCGACATCCTGCGGCGCGAGCTGCCGGACCTGCGCATCCGCTTCGTCAACGTGGTCGACCTGATGCGCCTGCAGCCGCGCGACGAGCACCCGCACGGGCTGGGCGACCGCGACTTCGACGCGCTCTTCACCACCACGCGGCCGGTGATCTTCGCCTTCCACGGCTACCCGTTCCTGATCCACCGGCTCACCTACCGGCGCAACGGGCACGAGAACATCCACGTGCGCGGCTACAAGGAGGAGGGCACCACCACGACGCCCTTCGACATGGTGATGCTCAACGACCTCGACCGGTACCACCTCGTGATGGACGTGATCGACCGCGTGCCGGGGCTCGCCGAGCGGGAGGCGACCTTCCGCCAGCACATGGTCGACGAGCGGCTGCGGCTGCGCGCGTACACCCGCGACACGGGCGAGGACCACCCGGTCGTCGCCGACTGGCGCTGGGGGCGGAGCAGCTGAGCACCATCCGGGCGGGGTCTCCGCTGACCGAGCCCCTCGGGCTCGCGTCGGCGGAGGCCGCCGCCCGGCTGGCCGCACGGCCGCCCGGGCCGCGGGCGCGCGGCAGCCGCGGCTACGCGGAGATCGTCGCGTCCAACACGCTGACGCTCTTCAACCTGGTGCTCGGGGCGCTGCTCGTGCTGACCCTGGCGCTCGGCGACCCCAAGGACGCCCTCTTCGGCGGGGTGATCGTCGCCAACACCCTGATCGGGATCGTGCAGGAGGTGCGCGCCAAGCGGGTGCTCGACCGCCTCGCGCTGCTCGTCGCGCCGCGCGCGCGGGTCTGGCGCGACGGGGCCCTGGTCGATCTGCCGGTCGAGGGCGTGGTCGACGGCGACGTCGTCCGGATCGAGCCGGGCGACCAGATCGTGGCCGACGGCGAGGTGGTCGCCTCGCGCGGGCTGACGGTCGACGAGTCGATCCTCACCGGCGAGAGCGAGGCCGTGGGCAAGGACGCGTGCGCGCCCGTGCTCTCGGGCGCCTACTGCCTCTCCGGCTCGGGCGACTACCGGGTGGAGGCCGTCGGCGCGGAGAGCTTCGCCGAGCGCCTCGCCGCCGAGGCCCGCGGCGCCGGCTCGCCGCTCAGCCCGCTCCAGCACGACATCAACCGCATCCTGCGCATCACCGTGTCCGCGATGGTCCCGCTGGCCGTGCTGCTGATCGCGTCGCTGATGATCCGTGGCGCGGGGGTGGAGGAGAGCGCCGCGACCGTGGTCGCCGGCCTCGTGCCGCTGGTCCCCGAGGGGCTCGTGCTGCTGACCAGCCTCACGTTCGCGGTCGCCGCCGTCCGCCTCGCCCGCCTCGGCACCCTGGCGCAGCGCCTCAACGCCGTCGAGAGCCTCGCCTCCGTCGACACCCTCTGCCTGGACAAGACCGGCACGCTCACCGAGAACCGCATCCGCGTGAGCGGTCTCGAGGCGGTGGACGGCCGCGGCGAGGACGCCCTGCGCGACGACCTCGGGGCGCTCGCGGCGAGCGCGGGCGCCCGCAACGCCACCATGGCGGCGATCGCCGAGGCCGCCCCCGGATCGGTGGAGGAGGTGAGCGCCGAGGTGCCCTTCTCGTCCGCCCGCAAGTGGAGCGGCGTGACGCTCCCCGGGCGGGGCACCCTCGTCCTCGGCGGGCCGGACGTGCTCGGCCGGGCCGGCGTCGCGCTGGGGGACGACCTCCGCGCCCGGGTGGCCGGCCACGCGGCGGCCGGGCGGCGGGTCGTGCTGCTCGCGGGCGGCCCCGCGACCCTGGCGGGCGACGACCTGCCGGGGGGCCTGCGTCCGCTGGGGCTGGTGCTCCTCACCGAGGCCGTGCGCGAGGAGGCTCCCGGCACGATCGCCTATCTCACCCGCGAGGGGGTCGCGACCCGCGTCATCTCCGGCGACGACCCCGTCACGGTCGGCGCCGTGGCGTCGGCCGTCGGCGTACCCGGGGCCGGCGCGGTGGTGAGCGGGGCCGATCTGCCCGCCGATCCGGCGGGCCTCGACGCCGTCGTCGCCGGGACGGTCGTCTACGGCAGGATCACGCCCGAGCAGAAGCGCGAGCTGGTGCGCGCCATGACACGGGGCGGCCGCTACGTCGCGATGACCGGCGACGGCGTGAACGACGTCCTCGCGCTCAAGGAGGCGCGTCTCGGGATCGCCATGGGCAACGGCAGCCAGATGGCCAAGGGTGTCGCCGACCTGATCCTCCTGACCAGCTCGTTCGCCACCGTGCCGCGGGCGGTGGAGGAGGGGCGCCGGATCATCCGCAACACCCATCGCGTCGCCAAGCTGTTCGTGGCGAAGACCGTCTACTCCGCGGTGATCCTGGCGACCCTCGGCATGGCGCCGATCGCGTACCCCTTCCTGCCGCGCCAGATCACGGTCGCCTCGACCCTGACGATCGGCGTGCCCGCGTTCTTCCTCGCGCTCTCGCCCTCGGAGGGTCCCGTTCGCCGCGAGGGCTTCATCCGAAGCCTGCTCGCGTTCGTGGTCCCGGCGGGCGTCGTCAGCGCCCTCACCACGATCTCCGCCTACCTGCTGGTGCGCGGGCCCCTCGACGCCGGCATCGCCGAGGGGCGCACAGCGGCCGTGCTCGCCACCACCGGCATGGGCCTGGCGATCGTCATCGCGGTCGAGCGCGGGCCGGAGGGGCGCCGCGTCCGCCGCTGGGTGACGGGGATGTGCGCGTCGTTCGGCGCGGCGCTGGTGCTCGGGATCCAGGTGCCGTGGCTGCGCGACTGGTTCGCCGCCGTCGAGCCCGCGCCGCGGACGTGGGCCGTCGTGGCCGCCTGCCTCGCGGCCGGCGTCGTGGCCCTGGCGGCCGTGCGGCGGATCCCGTGGCTGGCCCGGATCGAGTCCGGGAGCGCCTGAGGCTCGGCAACGGGCTCAGGCGGGGCGCAGCACCAGCACGGGGCAGGGGGCGTGGAGCGCGATCGCGCGGGCGAGCGAGCCGTGCACGGCCCGATCGAGCGGACCCCGGTGCGGGGCGACGATCAGCAGGTCGGCGCCGCTCTCGGCCGCCCACGCGCAGATCGCCCGCGCCGGGTCGCCCTCGAGCAGCACGCCGGCCGCGCCGGGAACGGCCGCGACGCGCTCGCCGAGCCAGCGCTCCTCGTCCGCGTGCGCCACCTCGGGCGGCTCCACATAGGTGTACGGGCCGGCACGCAGCGGGGGCGGCACCAGGAGCACATGGACCAGGCGCACGACCCGGCCGTCGCCGCCCGCCAGGCGCACCCCCTCGTCCACGATCGCCCGCCAGGCCGGGCCGTGGTCGATGCAGCAGCCGATCGTGTGGAAGGTGGTGCCCATGGTCTGCTCCCGTCCGTGCTCCGCCCGCCAAGCCTGCGCCCCGGGCGGCGGCGGCGCAACGGCGACCGCCTCCCGGCGCGCGCGGGTTCCCCGAAGACCGGACCGGGGCGCCCGCCGTTGACCCCGGGCCGCGAGGGGCGGACCCTGGGGGTGTGGAGACCACGACCCGCACGCCCGCCCCGGTGCCCGGGGGGCTGCGCCCGGTGGAGGTGCGGGTGCCGGGCCGGCCCCTCGCGCGGTTCGCCGAGGTGCTCGAGCCGGCCGGATTCGAGCGGTGCCGCGCGGCCCTGCGGGAGGCGGCCGAGCAACTGCGTGGCCGCGTGGTCTGGCACGTCAACTCGACCGCCCGCGGCGGCGGGGTCGCCGAGATGATGGGGCCGCTGATCGGGTACGCCCGCGACGGCGGGGCCGACATGCGCTGGATGGTGGTGCAGGGGACGCCCGGCTTCTTCACGGTCACCAAGCGCATCCACAACATGCTCCACGCCGACTCGGGCGACGGAGGCGAACTCGGCCCCGCCGAGCGGGCCCTCTACGAGGGCGTGATGTGGGACAACGCCGTGGAGTTGTCGGCCCTCGTGCGCCCCCGGGACGTGGTGGTGCTGCACGATCCCCAGACGGCGGGCCTGATCCCGCTCCTGCGGCGCCGGCGCGCCCGGTTGGTGTGGCGCTGCCACATCGGGTACGAGGACCTCCGCGACCCGCGCGTCGCGCGCGCCTGGGACTTCCTGGCGCCCTACGTCCGGGCGGCCGACGCGACCGTCTTCTCGCGCGCGGCCTACGTTCCCGACTGCTGCTCGGGCGCACCCGTCCACATCATCGCGCCCTCGATCGACCCCTTCTCGCCGAAGAACCAGGAGCTGAGCCCCGCCGCCGCCCAGGCGATCCTGGCCCGTACCGGCATCGTCGAGGGCGCCCCCGACGACGCGCCGCCGGTGTACCTGCGCGAGGACGGGGCGCCCGGGCGCGTGGACCGCGGCGCCGACATCCTCCACGTCGGCCGGGCGCCGCGTTGGGACACCCCGCTGATCGTGCAGGTCTCGCGCTGGGACCGCCTCAAGGACCACCTGGGCGTGATGGCGGGGTTCGCGCGCCTCGGGCCGATCAACGGCACCCGGCTCGTCCTGGCCGGGCCCGCCGTCACCGGCGTCGCCGACGATCCCGAGGGCCCGGCCGTGCTCGCGGAGCTGACGGACGCGTGGCGTGCGCTGCCCCACGAGACCCGCCACCACGTCCAGATCGTGTCGCTGCCCGTGGTCGACGCGCAGGAGAACGCGGCCATGGTCAACGCGCTCCAGCGGCACGCGACGATCGTCGTGCAGAAGAGCCTCAAGGAGGGCTTCGGCCTCACGGTGACCGAGGCGATGTGGAAGGGGCGGCCGGTGGTCGCGAGCGCGGTCGGCGGCATCGTCGACCAGATCGACGACGGCCGCGACGGCGTCCTCCTCGGCGACCCCTCCGACCCCGCCGAGCTCGCCTCGGCCCTGCGCGGGCTGCTCGACGCCCCGGAGCGGGCCGACGCGCTCGGGGGCGCGGCGCACGAGCGCGTGCGCTCGCGGATGCTGATCATCCGGCAGCTCGTCGAGGACGCGCGGCTGCTCGGCACCCTGGGGTAAACCCGGCGGCGCGCTACGGGGCGCCCACGGATGCCCGCGCGGGCGCGGGCTGCGACGGTGGGTGTCCGGTAGCGGCCCTCGGGCCGCCCGGCCCTTCGAACCGGATGGAGGCCCCGGTGCGCGTCCGCGACATCATGAGCGGCAGGCCCATCGTCGTCGGCGAGCGGTCGGGCGACGTCCGCCGCCTGATGGAGACGGGGCACGTACAGCACCTGCCGGTCGTCGAGGACGGACGCCTGGTCGGTGTCTGGATCGCCACCGGCGACGGACCGCTGGTGATGCTGGCCCCGGACCGCGTCCACCAGGTCGATGCCACGTCCGACGCGGCCGGGGCCCTCGACGCGCTGATCGGCGGCGCCGAGGCGGTCCTCGTCTGGGACGAGGGACGCCCGGCCGGCGTGCTGACGCGATCCGACCTGCGGGCGCTGGTGCGCGCCGCCCTCGACCGCGGGCTCGGGCTCCGTCATCCGCGCGCCATCGTGGTCCGCGTCTCGGGGCCGGCCGGCTGCGGCGCCACCACCCTCCTGCGCCGCACCCTCGGCCTGCTCGACCGCGTCGACGCCGCCGTCGTCCAGGGGAACGCCGCCGCCGCGGCCGAGGTCGCCTCGCTCGCCGCCGGCCGCGGCCTCGACGCGCCGGAGATCGACCGGCGCATCGGCCTCCGCGCCGCCATCGACCGCCTGGCGGACGCGCAGCTGATCCTCGTCGACGACAGCGGTGACCCGGACGCGTCGGTCGGAGACGTCGGAGAGGACCTGCGCGTCCTCGCGATCCCCGCCGCGGGGCTCGCCGCACTTCCCCCCGCCCGTCTCGAGGGCGCGGCCGCCCTCGTGGCGACCCGGGCCGACGAGGTGGGGGAGATGGAGACCGAGCACGCCCTCCGTGCCCTCCGCGCGGGACGCCCCGGCCTCCACACCTTCGCCGTGGCGGCCGCACGCGACGACCGGGGCCTCGAGGCCTGGGTGCGGTGGCTGGAGGCCTGCGCCTTCGAGGGACGTGGGTGAGCCCGCGCCTCCTCGCGGCGGGCCAGCTGATCGCGATCCTCGCGGGCGCCGTGCTACACCGGGCGGGTCAGGCGCCCGCGGGGCGCGCCGTGTGGGCGCTCTCGGCGGCGATCGTGCTCGTCCCGCTGGTCTGGGGCGTCGCCCGCGCGCTCGTCCGCCGCCGTCTGGGGGTGGACGTCATCGCGCTGGTCGCCATCACCGCCGCGCTGGCGCTCGGCGAGTACCTGGCCGCCGCCATCGTCGCGCTGATGATGTCGGGCGGCGCGGCGCTCGAGGAGTTGGCGGCGCACCGCGCCCGCCGGGAGCTGTCGGCCCTGATCGCCCGCGCGCCGGCCTTCGCCCAGCGCCGCCGCGACGGCGGCATCGAGCAGGTGCCGGTGGAGGAGGTGCTCCCGGGCGACGTCGTCGTGGTCCGCGGCGGAGAGGTGCTCCCGGTCGACGGGGTGGTGGCCGGTGAGGAGGCCCTCCTCGACGAGTCGGCGCTCACGGGAGAGCCCCTGCCCGTGCTGCACGGCGCCGGGGCGGCGGTGCGCAGCGGGACGGCGAACGCGGGGTCCGCCTTCGACCTGCGGGCGACCCGCCCCGCGGCCGAGAGCGCCTACGCCGCCCTCGTGCGCCTGGTCCGCCAGGCCGAGTCGCAGCGCGCTCCGTTCGTCCGGATGGCCGACCGGTACGCGGCGGTCTTCCTCCCCGTCACCCTGCTCGTCTCCGGGGCGGCCTGGGCCCTCAGCGGCGACCCGGTGCGCGGGCTGGCCGTGCTGGTGGTGGCGACCCCGTGCCCGCTGATCCTGGCGGCGCCCGTCGCCCTGGTGTCGGGTCTCTCGCGCGCCGCCCGGCGCGGCATCGTGGCCAAGGGGTCGGGCGCGATCGAGCAGCTCGGCCGGGCGCGGACCGTGCTGCTCGACAAGACCGGGACGCTCACCACCGGCGAGCCGTCCATCGAGGGCGTCACGCCGGTCGGCGACGTCCCCGCCGACGAGCTGCTGCGCCTCGTCGCGTCGGTCGAACGGCTCTCCGCCAACGTCGTCGGCCGGGCCATCGTGGCCGCCGCGGAGTCGCGCGCGCTCGCGCTCTCGGTGCCCCAGGGCGTCGTCGAGGGCGCGGGGATGGGCGTCGAGGGGCAGGTGGACGGCCGCCGTGTCACCGCCGGCAGCGCCCGCTGGCTGCACCAGCGCGGCTGCTCGGACGGGGTCGCCGCGGCCCAGCTCACCGAGGTGCACCGCAGCCGCGTGCTCGTGGGCCTCGACGGGCGGCTCGCCGGCATCCTCAGCCTCGCGGACGCGGTCCGGCCGGGCTCCGCCGACGCGATCGCGGGCCTGCGCGCGGCCGGGGTCGCGCGCGTGGCGATCCTCAGCGGCGACGCCGCCGACGCCGTCGAGGAGGTCGGCCGCCGCCTCGGCGTGGACGCGGTGTACGCCGACCTCGCCCCGGAGGGCAAGGTCGAGATCGTGCGGGCGATGCAGGCCTCCCCGGACACCAGTCCGGTGGTGATGGTG
>JAEMRL010000316.1:2423-3530 GCA_016463385.1 Thermoleophilia bacterium | reverse complement strand
CTCGAGGACGGCGACCTCGGCGTCGAGGTCGCGTCGCGCCTCCTCGAGCATCCAGTTGATGGTCTCGAGGGCGTCGTAGGCGGGCGGGTGGGTCATCGGCGTCTCCCTGGGGGCGAGGACCAGCGGTTGAGGCGTCCGGGAGCGCCGCCGAGATGTTCGGCGCTCCAACGCTACCCTCCTGCCACCCGCCGCGCGAGAGCCCATCCGGTGACGACCGGACCCCGCGAGGGGCCCGGTGGACACCGATCGCCCGAGACCTAGAGGTCGGCGTCCTCGTCGTCGTCCTCGTCGGGCTCCTCGACCTCTTCGAGCGAGATCTCCTCGACCTCGTCGGCACCGGCGAGCGCGACGGCCGCCACGGGCTCGTCGGCGTCGGCCGGGTCGTCGTCGGCGTCGTCCTCGTCGGCGGCGACCGCGTCGCCCTCGAGCACCTGGGCGAGCGCCGGGGTCAGCGCGATCGCCTCGTCGTCACCCTCGAGGCCCGTCTCGTCGTCGTCGCCGAGGCCCTCCAGCAGGAGCGGGTCGGTCTCGAGCTCGTCGAGATCGAGGAGGGCGGCCTCGTCGAGGCCGTCCGGGTCCCAGCGGACCTTGACCTCGCCGTCGAGGATCTCGGCCTCGGCCAGGGCGACGGGGTCGCGGGAGGTCAGCTCGCCCGGAGCCGGCGGCGGGGCCGCCTCGGCGCGCAGCTCGGCCGGGTCGGCGGTCAGCCAGAGGGTGATCTGGCGGGCGCGCTTCGCGACCGCGTGGACCAGCGCGTAGCGCGACCCGTCAACGTGCTGAAGCGACTGATCCAAGCGACGTCCGTACAGCATCCAACCCCCCGGCGGTTTATGGCACGCGTGTAGCCGACCGGACATACTAGCGCCAACGCGGTTGAGTTTCGGATCCGACCCGCGTCCGGCGCAAGGAGGCCTCCCATATGTTGGTGCTGACCCGCAAGGCCAACCAGAGCATCATGATCGGCGACGCGATCGAGGTGTCGGTGCTCTCGGTCCTCGGTGAGAAGGTCCGCCTGGGCATCCAGGCCCCCCGGGACGTCCCGGTGTTCCGCAAGGAGGTCTTCCTGGAGATCCAGGCGCAGAACCTCGAGGCGGCGGAATCCAGCAA